>JAAYZO010000184.1 GCA_012514865.1 Lentisphaerota bacterium
AGATGCCGCGGCCGGCCGGTCAGCATCGCCGTCAGGCGCTCCAGGTCGGGACAGGCCTCCAGGCCGGCCTCCAGGCGCTCCAGGCGTTCCCGCGACAGGCCCAGGAGGCGGGCCGCGTCGCGGCGGGCGCCGCGCTCGCGGTAGCACTGCACCGTGGCCACCATGGCGACGTGGTCGGCGCCCCAGCGGCGGTAGCAGAAGTCGACGACCTCGTCGCGGCGGACGTCGGCGATATCGAGGTCGATGTCGGGGTAGTCGCGTCGGCCGGGGTTGAGGAAGCGCTCGAAGTACAGGTCGTGCTCGATCGGGCAGCACTCGGTGAAGCCGAGGAGGTAGGAGAGGATGCAGGCGGCGGCCGAGCCGCGGACGCCGACCGGGATGTCCTCGCCGCGGGCGAAGGCGACGATGTCGTGGACATAGAGGAAGTAGTCCGCGATGCCCTTCGCGATGACGACCTCGAGTTCCTTGCCGAGGCGCTGTTCGGCCCGTGCCCGGCGGGCGTGCCCGCGCGGATAGCGCCGTTCCAGGCCCTGGCGGCTCAGGAGTTCCAGATGCTGCGGCGCGGTGCGGCGGCCGGGCAGCGCCAGACGCGGCAGCAGCGGCTGACCGAAGCTGAACTCGAAGACGCAGGACGCCATGATCGCCTCGGCGGCACGGCGGTCGGGATGACGACGCGACCAGGCCAACGCCTCGGGCAGCAACGACCCGGGATGCGACAGGTCCAGGCCGCCCGAACGGCCGCGGCGATGACGCAGGGCACCCAGGCAGTCGAAGACGGTACGGTCGGACTCCTCGAGCAGCCAGGCATCCGGAATCCAGACGGACGGATGCGACGAGGCCAGCGCGGACCACAGAAACGGCTGGCGACTGCCGACGGCGTCAGCCAGGCAGGGCAGGGCATACAGGCTCTCCGGGGCCACCAGGGCCGACAGGCCGGCAAGGACCTCCGAAGAACGCGACAGGAAGATCAGCTCGTCGATGCCGCCCTGCGACGCCGCCTGCGCCAGGGTGAAACGCGGCCAGGTGTGACGCGCGGTCAAGAGCCGGCAGAGCTGACGATAGCCGGCCGCGGTCTTCACCAGGGCCGTGTACCAGCGCCCCGGAGTCCACTCCAGCATCGCGCCGATGATCGCCTGCAGGCCCTGCCGACGTGCCGCCTGCGCGAACTCGACGGCGCCATAGAGGCCGTCGACATCGGCCAGGGCCAGCGACCGATAGCCGCGCGCCGCCGCGGCCTGGACCCAGGCCTGCGGGCTGACCACGCCGGCCTGCAGGGAGTAGTGGCTGTGAACCAGAGCCATCATGGCAGTACATCCGAAAAAGTAGCATAGAAATAATAGTGCACACACAAATAAACGTATGTATGTAGTGGTGGTTTGTCAAGGCGCCGCCGGCGGGCGCCGGGGCGGTTGCAGGGCCCGATTCTGGCACCCCTCCAGGGTGCGCGGTTCTGTGGATTCGCGGTTCCGGGGGTCGTACTCCGCACGACCCCCGGCTACGATCTTGCACCCCTCCAGGGTGACCGAGAGAACGCTGACGCGATCTTCGAACCGCCCTGGGCTGGCGCCGGGGCGGTTGCAGCGTCGGGTTCTGGCGCCCTTTCAGGAAATCAGCCTTTCCGGTTCGTCGGGAGGGGTAGGGGCGAGCCTCATCCCCACCCCAATCCGGCCAAGATGCCGCCCGTGCAAACCGGTTCGTACGGGCGGCATGTTTTGAGAATCGTTTGTGGCGGCGCCATAGTAGGGGCAACGCGGTCCATGGGGGTATCCACGGGTCGTGCATTTACCGAGGTCAACGCGCATGGATCCACGCCAGTACGCGGGGCAGCCGGCCCCGGAGGCTCTGCTTGAGGACATCCCGTCGTTGCTGTCGGCTTACGACAGCCGCCATCCCGATCCGTCCGATCCGTCGCAGCGGGTCAGCTTTGGCACCAGCGGTCACCGCGGCACCTCGCGTCGCGGCAGCTTTAATGAGGATCACATCCTGGCGGTGGTTCAGGCGATCTGTCTGCAGCGTGCCCGTGCCGGGATTACGGGGCCGCTGTATCTGGGTCGTGACACGCATGCCCTCAGCGCGCCGGCGCAGCGGACGGCCCTGGAGGTCCTGGCGGCAAACGGAGTGGAGGTGCGTCTGGCGGCTGACGACGGCTTCACGCCGACGCCGGTGATCTCGCACGCCATCCTCGGCTGGAACCGCACGCGTCCGGCGGCGCTGGCGGACGGGATTGTCCTGACGCCGTCGCACAACCCGCCGGGCGATGGCGGCATCAAGTACAACCCGCCGCATGGCGGTCCGGCCGACGCCGACATCACCAAGGCCATCGAGGACGACGCCAACCGCCTCCTCGCCGGCGGCCTGCGCGAAGTCCGCCGCGTGGACATCGAGCGGGCCCTGCGGGCGCCGACGACGCGGTGTTACGACTTCGTGGGTCCGTACGTCGACGACCTCCCGAACATCGTCGACCTGGCGGCGATACGGTCGGCGGGCCTGCGTCTTGGTGCCGACGCCCTGGGCGGTGCCGGCCTGGCCTACTGGGAGGCCATCGCGGCGCGGCATGGCCTGGATATCACGGCGCTGAACACGACGCCGGATCCGACCTTCCGTTTTATGCATGTCGACCACGACGGCAAGATCCGCATGGACTGCTCCTCGCCGGCGGCGATGGCGGGGCTGATTGCCCTGAAGGACCGCTTCGACCTGGCCTTCGGCAACGACCCGGACTTCGACCGGCATGGGATTGTCACGCCGAGCGGCGGTCTGATGAACCCGAATCACTTCCTGAGTGTCGCGGTGCACTACCTTCTCTCGCAGCGTCCGGCCTGGAGTGCCCAGGCGCGGGTTGGCCGCACCGTGGTCACCACGGCCTTGCTCGACCGCGTGGCGGCCGAGCGCGGCCGCGCGGTCGTGGAGGTCCCGGTCGGCTTCAAGTGGTTCGTCGACGGCCTGGCGGCCGGGACGCTGGGCTTTGGCGGCGAGGAGAGTGCCGGGGCGTCCTTCCTGCGGCGTGACGGCCGGGTCTGGTCGACGGATAAGGATGGCATCATCATGGCGCTCCTGGCGGCCGAGATCACGGCCGTGACCGGCCGCGATCCGTCGCAGCACTACGCGGCGCTGACCGCGCGTTTCGGCGCGCCGGTGTACCGCCGCATCGACGCTGCGGCGGATGCCCGTCAGCGCGCCATCCTGGCGCGTCTGGCGCCCGAGCGTGTCAAGGCCGACCACCTGGCCGGCGAGGCCATCACGCGGATCCTGACTACGGCACCCGGCAACGGCGCGCCGATCGGCGGGCTCAAGGTCGAGACGGCCAGCGGGTGGTTCGCAGCGCGGCCCTCGGGGACCGAGGACATCTACAAGATCTACGCCGAGAGCTTCCGCGGCGCGGAGCACCTCGAGCAGCTCCTCGAGGAGGCGCGCCGCCTGGTGGCGGCGGCCTTCGCCTGAGGGGTGCCGCGGGGCGGTGGGCGGCAGGTGCCGCGGCAGGGCAGGGACGCCAGGGACGCCAGGGACCCAAGGGACGCCAGGGACTCAAGGGACGCCAGGGACTCAAGGGACTCAAGGGACGCCAGGGACGCCAGGGACTCAAGGGACTCAAGGGACGCCAGGGACCCAAGGGACGCCAGGGGGCGGCGGAGCGGAGGTGGGCGCCACGAGCCGAGTGGCGCTCTTCCCGGGCGCCGTCGGCGCCCGGGAGGTCCACGGGCGGCGCCGGCGCCCGGGAGGTCCACGGGCGGCGCCGCGGACCTACTGGCTCCTCCCGGGCTTGACACCCCCGTCGAAGGTGCCTCTATTACCCCTGACTTCTGAATCCCGCTCCGGCGCGGTCGGCGGCTGCCGACGGCGTCTCATCTGGAGGCATTTCTCATGGCCCTGCCCACGCGTACGATCCTCTCTCCGGGGCGTGCTGCGTGGGTCGTGGCGGTCGGGATGGTCCTGATCCTGGGCGGCCGCGGTCTGCAGGCCGGCTGGGTCGAGGATGCGCCGGGCAAGACGGTCATCCACGTGACCCTGTGGAGCCTGCCCGATCCGAGCCGCACGGACACCTACACCCGCTCGGAGGCGGCGGCGGTCAAGGACTTCGTCAGGAGTTTCCCGGCGATCTTCCGTGAGCGCCTCCGGCCGCGCGTGCTGGCCGATCCCGAGCGCTATGGCCGGCACAACTGGGACCACGTCGAGATCGACCTGCAGCCCTTCTCGGGCATCTCCGTGGCGGGTGTGGAGACCGACCTCCTGGCCATCGCCGGCGGTGTGGCGCCCGACGTGATGTACGTGAACTTCCGCAAGTCGGACACCTACATCCGGCAGGGCTTTCTCTATCCCCTGGACCGCCCTGAGGACGGCTACCTCACGTCGATGAGCGAGGCGGAGGTCGACTTCCGCATCCATCCGAAGATCTGGCCGGTCATCCGGCGCCGCGGTCCCGATGGCGGGAACCACGTCTATGCCATGCCCTACGGCGGTGCTCTGGGCAAGGTCCTGCTGTTCCGGCGCGACCTCTTCGATGAGAAGGGCCTCGCGTACCCGGACAAGGACTGGACCTGGGACGACCTCCTCGAGGCCTGCCGTCGCATCACTGACCCCTCGCGCGGGATCTACGCCCTGCGTCTGGGTCGCGGCAAGCACGAGGCCTGGTTCTGGACGACCTTCCTATGGTCGGCCGGGGGTGATGTCCTGCGCTACGACGAGGCCGCCGACCGCTGGGATGTGGTCTTCGACACCCCGAACGCGGCGGTGGCCCTCGACTACTACACGCGCCTCTGCACCGAGGCGTGGGTCGACGCCGGCGGCCGCGCCCGTTTCGGCTATGCCCACAAGGAGGCCGCCGAGAGCTCGGTGAAGTGGGAGCGCGGCGAGATTGCGATCATGTTCGACTACATCGACGAGCGGCTCTTCACCAGCATCAACCCCGACCTGACGGGGATGTGCCCGGTGCCGCTCGGGCCGCCGATCGGACCGGATGGCGAACGCCGCCGCGGCGGCGAGCTGAACAGCCGCATGATGGGACTCTTCGCCGGCATCAAGGACCCCCTCGTGCGCGACGCCGCCTGGGAGTACCTGCGCTTCTACGAGAGCGAGCAGGCCGTCGCTATCAAGACCCGCATCATGGTCGAGGGCGGCCTGGGGCGCTTCGTCAATCCGAAGTACCTGGAGCGTTTCGGCTATGAGGAGATCGTGCGGCTCTCGCCGCGGGAGTGGACCGAGACCTTCGAGATTGCCATCGCCTCGAGCACTCCGGAGCCCTACGGGCGTCACAGCAACCTCGCCTACGAGATCCTGACCGAGCCGATTCAGGCGGCCGAGGAGATGGCCCTCGACGGCGACCTCCCCAAGGACGAGGGCGAACGCCTGGCCGTGCTGCAGGGCCTCCTCAAACAGGCCGCCCAGAAGGCCCGGCAGGAGATGCTCGGCGCGGTGCCGCCGCGGGCGATGCTCCTGCGCCGAATCACGGCCGCCGCGGCCCTGGTGGCCATCGGCGTGGTCTTCGGCATCGTCTTCCGGCGCATCATCGCGACCTTCACGCCGGCGGCGGTCCCCGGCGAGAAGCAGGGCTGGCAGTTCCGGCGTTACGCCTGGGGCTACCTCATGCTCGTGCCGGCGGTGCTCTCGATCTTCTTCTGGCGCTACCTGCCCGTGGCCCAGGGCTCGCTGATGTCGCTGCAGGACTACCGCATCATGGGCGACTCGACCTGGCGCGGCCTGGACAACTACGCCAACGTGCTCTGGAGCCCGGACTGGTGGCAAGCGGTGTGGAACTCGCTGCGCTACTCGACCCTGGTGATCAGCCTGACCTTCCTGCCGCCGGTGGTCCTGGCGGTGCTGCTGCAGGAGGTCCCGCATGGCAAGGTCCTCTACCGCACCCTGTTCTACCTGCCGGCGGTGATCACCGGCCTGGTGGTCATCCTGCTCTGGAAGTCGTTCTACGAGCCCAGCGAGCGCGGCACGCTCAATGCGGTGGTGATGCGCATACCGGCCGGCGGCTTTCTGGTCATCGGCCTCATCCTCTTCGCGGTCGCCTTCGGCTTCGCCCGGCGGACCTGGTTCCACGACATGACCGGCATCGGGCTGCTCTTCCTCGCCATTGGGGTGGTGCTCTTCACGACCTGCGTGGCGCTGGCGCGGCCGATCCTGAGTTACGCCGGGCTGTCGCGGCCGCTGGCGGTGGTGAGTCTGACGCTCCTGCCGCCGGTGGTGCTCAGCCCGTGGCTGTCGGAGGTGAGCGGCGCCCTGGCGTGTCGGCGCTGGCTATGGCTGGGCGCGGGTCTGGGGGCGCTGGCGGCGCTGCTGGGCCTGGTTCCGGTGTCGTTCTGGGGTGCCGGCCCGATGGCCTGGCTCGCTCTGGCGCCGCGGGCGGCGGCGCTGGCAGCGGGGGCCGTGCTGCTGGGTCTGGCCGCCGGGCGGGCCCGGCGCGCGGCGTCGCGTCGCGACCGCCTGACCTGGGCCGCGCTCGGCGGCGGGGCACTCCTCGGCGGCCTGGCCCTGGCCGAGGTCGTGGCCGGCCTCCAGGGCGTCGATCCGGTGTGGTACGCAGTGCTGCACCGGACCCTGCCGCAGCCCTTCAGTTGGCTGAACGACTCCGATACCGCGATGCTGTGCTGTGTGATGCCGATGATCTGGGCCGGCATGGGCCCCGGCTGCCTCATCTACCTGGCCGCCCTCAAGGGCATCCCCGAGGACTACTACGAGGCCTCCGACCTGGACGGCGCCACCTTCGTCGACAAGATCCTGTTTACGGTGCTGCCGACCCTGCGGCCGCTGCTGATCATCAACTTCGTCGGCGTCTTCATCGGGTCCTGGTATGGCGCCTCCGGCAACATCCTGGCCATGACCGGCGGTGCCAAGAACACCGAGGAGGTCGGCCTGCACATCTTCTATAAGGCCTTCGTCTACCTGAACTTCGGTGAGGCCACCGCGATGGCCTGGCTGCTCGGCCTCATGCTCATCGGCTTCACGGTGTACCAACTGCGCATTCTGTCGCGGCTCGAGTTCCGCACGACGGGCCAGAAGCCCCGCTGAGGCGACCTCTCAGGAGAGTCCCATGCCCATCATCTCCAGGATCGGCCGACGCGCCCCGCAGGTGCGCCTCCTGGTGGGCGCCATCTACCTGGTGCTGACCCTCGGCTCGATCACGACCGTCTACCCGCTCCTGATCATGCTGGCCGGCAGCACCAAGAGCGGCGTCGACGTCAGCGACTTCGCGGCGGTGCCGGCGTTCCTCCGCAACGACCTGGCGCTGTACCGCAAGCACATCGAGGGCCTCTACAACGAGTCGCTGGACAGCCTGAACATCGCCGGCGACAGCGAGGTCGCCTCCTTCGCGGTGCTCGAGCCGCCGGCGGTCTCACGGCCGCGGCTGGTGCGGGCCTGGCGCGAGTTCCTCGAGGCGGCCGACCTGCCGCACTACGCCTGGGCCATTTCCTACAGCGGCGCCCGCGTCTCGCGGGCCGTGCCGCGGCACCTGCGCGAGTTCAAGGCCGCCCTGCAGGAGCGCTTCGACGACGACATCGAGGCCCTGAACCGCGCCATGGGCACCGAGTTCGTCACCTGGAACAGCCTCTACATCAATGTCCAGGACAACGCCATACGGCGCACCATGCCGGCCACGGACGACTACGCCGAGGCCTTCCGCGAGTTCGCCGCCGGGCGGGGCCTCGAGGAGCGCGTCTATCTCAACGTCGAGGGCTTCTACAAACGGCTCTTCCTGCGGCCCCAGTACACGCGCTCGATCGACGAGTACAACCGCCAGCATGGCACCGCCTTCGCCTCGTACGCCGACATCCGGCTGCCGCCACGCTGGCCGGCCGCGGCGACGGACCGCGAGCGCGACGACTGGGAGACCTTCGTTCGGCACACGCTGAACCTCCTCTGGATCCGCGCCGACCCGGAGCTGGCCGGGCCCTACCGCGCCTTCCTCGCCGCCAAGTACCGCACCGTCGACCAGCTCAACCGCCGTTACGAGACCGCCTACAGCGCCTTCGACGAGGTGCCGCTGGTCGAGGAGCCGCCCTTCCGCGGCGTGATCCTGAGCGACTGGGACAGCTTCATCACCGGCTGGAAGGACCCCGACAGCGGCCGCATGCACCAGGCCGACATCCGGCATCTGCGCCTGCACTCGCCCGATACGCTCTTCCGCGACTGGCTGCGGCGGCGCTATGAGACCGTCGCGGCGGCCAATGACGCCCTCGGCACCGCGGCTGGCGACTTCGCCGACTTCAGCCCGCCCCAGGAGGAGTTCCACTGGGAGGCGTACCAGCCTCAGCGCGGCGCCCTGCGCCTGGAGTTCGCCACGCGCAACTACCGCACCGTCCTGGAGTACATGCTCTTCCACGGCCGCGGCGTCGTCAATACCATCATCTACTGCACCCTGGCCGTGCTCGCGGCGCTCGTGGTCAACCCGATGGCGGCCTATGCCATGAGCCGCTACCGCATGCCGACCACCTACAAGGTCCTGCTGTTCCTGCTGCTGACCATGGCCTTCCCCCCGATGGTCACGCAGATACCCGTCTTCCTGATGCTGCGGCAGCTCGGGCTGCTCAATACCTTCGCCGCACTGCTCCTCCCCGGCCTCGCCAACGGCTACTCGATCTTCCTGCTTAAGGGCTTCTTCGACTCGCTCGGACAGGAGCTCTTCGAGAGTGCCCAGATCGACGGTGCCAGCGAGTGGGTGATGTTCTGGAATATCACCATGGCACTCTCCAAGCCCATCCTCGCCGTCATCGCCCTGAATGCCTTCACCGGCGCCTACGCGAACTTCATGTTCGCCCTGCTGATCTGCCAGGACCCGAAGATGTGGACCCTGATGGTCTGGCTCTACCGCCTCAACAGCAGCAGCGGCGCCGGGGTCATCTACGCCTCGCTGATCATCGCCGCGATACCGACCCTGCTCGTCTTCGTCTTCTGCCAGAATATCATCATGCGCGGCATCGTGGTGCCGGTCGAGAAGTGACCGGGCAGCCGCGCCGCGCCGCCGGCGGGGACAGGGCCCGGGAGCGCCGAGCGTCGGCTCGGCTCTTTGTGGGCGCCGCAGGCGCCGCTCGTATGAAACGCCGCGTCGTTGCGTGCGTCGTTTTGTCGCAGACTTTCAGCCTGCCATGCGTAACATCTGATTTCCCAGGGCGTTGCCCTGGGCTGATGAATGATGCCCTTTCAGGGCGCCGGAACGGAGGCCGGCGGGGAGGGGGCGCGAGCGATGTTTCGCCGTGTTCTATCCGGCGTTCTGCGCCGGGGACGACGCTGTAGCGGCGGCTGTCCCCAGCCGCTCCGGCGGCGCCGCGCCGCCGGCGTGGCGGAGGTGGGCGCCACGAGCCGAGTGGCGCTCCCCCGGGCGCTGCCGGCGCCCGGGAGGTCCACGGACGGCGCCGTGGACCACCTTGCCGCGCCGGGGGCCTGGCTGTAGCAACGCCTGGCGCCGCCGGGGTCAGGCGTGGTTCGCGGCCGGCCGCTCGTGGTTGACCAGGGCGCAGGTCTCCTGCGCCAGGCGGACCTCCTCCATGGCCAGGGCACGGAGGACATCGCGGGCGTCGTGGAAGCGCACGAGGCGCGCCAGGGCGATGTAGAACTCGGCGGCGGCCTCCTGTCGCCGGATGATGCCGGCGACGGCGTCGTCGTCGGCGCCGGGCTGGCCGGCGTCACGCAGGGCCGTCAGGAGGCGCTCCGGGTGGCCCTTGGCGAGGTCGTCGTCGACATCGGTGCGGTGTTCGGCCACCGTCTTCTGTTCGAGGCCGGTGAGGGCCTCGGCGTGGCCGCGGTGGCGCCGTTCGAGGTCCTGGAGGGCCTGCCGCAGGGCCGGATCGGCGATCGACTGCATGGCCTGGCGGATGTCGCCGGCCAACTCTTCCTCGAAGGCGACCGCCTGGCGCGCCACGAAGCGCGACAGCGGCCCCGGCGGGATCACCAGGGCCCCCTCGGCCGCCGGGGCCGCCTCCGTAGCCGGCGCCGCCGGCTGGGCCTTGCGGGCCAGGTTCACCAGCAGGATCAGGCCGACCAGCACGAACATCACCGCCGAGGCCAGGTGCAGGATGCGCTCGGGCACCACGCGGGTGAGGGCCTCGCCGCAGACCACGGCCAGGGCCGTGGTGCAGATCAGGGCCAGGCTCGTGCCCAGAAAGACACTCCAGGGGCTGCGCGTGGCGCTGGAGAAGGCCAGGGCCGTGAGCTGGGTCTTGTCGCCGAGTTCGGCCAGGAAGACGAGGCCAAAGCTGGCCAGGAGGATCTTTGTGTTCATGGTCGGGGAGGCTGTCCTTAGGGTGATGGCCGGCACGGCCGCGTGGCGACACCGCGATGGCCTGCAGTGGTCTGAAACGCCGTGGAAACTACCGCCGGTCGCGGCGCTGTCAAGCGGCCGCGGCGCGGCGGCCTGAAGAGGAGAGGGAACGCCGAACGTCGCAGGCGGGGAAGGGAACGCTGAACGCTCAACGCTCAACGCCCAACGCTCGGTCGCCTCTCTCTCTCTCAACTTCAGCGTTA
>JAAYZO010000185.1 GCA_012514865.1 Lentisphaerota bacterium
CCGCTCGTGCCGGTCCGGCCGGCACGAGCGCACTCGCACCCCCCGCCAGCCCGCATCCCGCAGCGAACGGCTATAGTGTAACCCACGAGCGCCGCACCCCGCCAGATGGGTCAGGTGCGACGCTTACACTGTTAACCCCACATCGATCCATGGGCTTCCAGCACACGTCGCAGGGCATTGCGCATGATCGTCGAAAGACTCGCCGCCATCCGCCAGGAGATCCGCCTCGCCGCCGAGGCGGCCGGACGCGACCCGTCCGGCGTGCGGCTCCTCGCGGTCTCCAAGACCGTCGACGCCGACGCCGTCCGCGCCGCCTACGACGCCGGCCAGCGCGACTTCGCCGAGAACCGCGTCCCCGAGCTTGCCGACAAGGCCGAGGCGCTCCCCCCAGAGTGCGTCTGGCATCTCATTGGACACCTCCAGCGCAACAAGGCCCGCTCTGCCCTCGCCCACGCCGCCTGGGTGCACTCCGTCGACTCGGCGGCCCTCATCGAGCGCCTCGAGGCCATCGCGGCCGAAGATGGGCGCCTCCCCACCATCCTCCTCCAGGTCAACCTCAGCGGCGAGGCCACCAAGTCAGGCGTCGGCGCCGCGGCCGCGCCGGCGCTCCTGCGCGCGGCCCTGGCCTGCCCGCACCTGCGCTGCCGCGGCCTCATGACCATGGCGCCCTATGCCGCCCCCGAGGAGACCCTCCGCGCCGTCTTCGGCGGCCTGCGGCGACTCCGCGACCGCCTCCAGGACGACACCGGCGCGGCCCTCCCCGAGCTGTCCATGGGCATGAGCGGCGACTTCCGCATCGCCATTGCCGAGGGCGCCACCGTGGTCCGCATCGGCACCGCCGTCTTCGGACCACGGGCCTGAACCCCGGCGCCGCCTGCGGGCCTTGGAGCCGCCCCCGGCCACCCTCTCGCCTGTGGAGAGAACTGCCCACACGGTGTCGGATTCGTGGTACGCGGCAGGCCTCTGGAGGCACCCACGGGAGGCCGACGGCAAAGCGTCGATCTCCCGTGGTACATCGGATCTCCAGTCACTGGCCGCTGCCGGCCAGTGACTGGAGATCCGATGGCGTCAGCCCAGGAGCGACCGCACCGTCGCCAGAAGGACGCTCGGCGGGAAGGGCTTGTGAACGAAGGCCATGCCCTCGAAGCCCTGCAGGAGACCCTCGGCTTCGGCGTCCGACAGGCCGCCCCAGAGCAGCACCGGGACCCCCGGCGCCGCCGCCCGCAACGACCGCAGCACGGCCGCGGCACGCCGACCCGGCCGGTCGGCATCCATCAGCACCAGCCGCAGCCCCGGGCCGCCGGCCGCCGCATCCGCCAGGGCCGCCTCCCAGTCGGCCGCGGCACGGACCTCAAGGCCATGGCGACTCAGGATCTTGCGCACCAGCGAGACGATCAGCGGCTCGTCGTCGACGACCACCGCGAGGCCCTCCCAGGGCCCCGCCAGCGCTGCCGGAGGACTCTCCGTCGCCGGCGCCGCCGCAGCATGCCCATTCAGCGGCAGGAGCACCTCGACCGTGCTGCCACGGCCTTCCTGGCTGCGCAGCGAGATGGCGCCGCCGTGACCCCGCACCATCCCCAGGACGCTGGCCAGGCCCAGGCCGCGACCGGCGAACTTGGTGCTGAAGAACGGCTCGAACACCCGCGGCAGGGTCTCGGCAGCGATGCCGCGGCCGTTGTCGACGACACGGATCATGGCGTACTCACCGGCCGGCAGTTCGGCCGTCGCCGAACCCTGCGTGAAGACCGCCGGCACCTCCAGCGTCACCGGCAGCGCCGCCACCCGCACACGCCCCCCCGTGCTCGGCAACGCCTCCGCGGCGTTAGTCACCAGACTGATGACCACCTGCCGCAGCTCCGGCGCCACGCCCTGCACCGGCAACGGCCGCCGCCACGGCCGCACCTCGACACGGCCCGCCTCACCGGCGACCGCCTCCAGGAGCGGCTTCATCTCAAGCAGGAGCCGCGACAGGTCCAGCGTCGCCGGATGGCGCCGGCCCTGCCCGGAGTAGGTCAGCATCTGCGCCGTGACCCGCCCGGCGCGCTGGGCCGCCGCCTGGACCTCCTGCAGCATCGGCGTCAGTGTCGACCCCGCCGGAAGCTCGGCCATCGCCATCGAGACATTCCCGAGGATGCCGGTCAGGAGGTTATTGAACTCGTGGGCGACGCCGCCGGCCAGGACCTCAAGGCTCTCGGCCCGCTGTGCCTCCTGCACACGCCACTCCAGCGACTGGCGCTCGCGCTGCTCCTCGGCCAGGCGCTGACGCACCATCGCCCAGCGCAGCACCCGCCACAGCCGACTGGCATCGGCCGATTCCGCCGCCAGGCAGTCCTGCGCCCCCGCCGATACCGCCTCGAGGCCCACCGCCTCGTCGAGCGACGCCGCCAGCAGCACCACCGGCACCTGCGGCCAGCCGCAACGCAACGAGCGCACCGCCGCCACGACGGCGCCGTCCGTCGCGGCCGTCGCCATCAGAATCGCGTCAATGCCGCCCGCCGTGAGTCGCTCCTGACCCATCGACAGCGTCGGCACCACGACGACGTCGTGGCCCGACGGCACCGCCGCACGCACCACAGCGCGCCACGCGTCCGCCGCCAGGCCGTCGGCCTCGATCAGCAGAAGCCGCATCGGACGGCCACTCGAAGAGACATCCTCAGGCATGGTCGGTGCTGCCTGCCTTGTAGTCCTTAATCAGAAACGCCGTCCTGGTCCGGATCCCGACCAGAACGGCGCTGTGTACTCAGGCTCTCCTGCCCGTCGGCCGGATCAGGGGGTGCCGCTCGGACTGAGCGGCGTCGCAAACAGCCGATCGCCGGGCACGAAGGGCAGCAGGGGCTTGCGCTCGAGCACCCCGGCATCGGTCACCGCCGCCACAATCGCCTGCGCCCCGAGGCGCTGGGCTTCCAGCAACGCCGTGCGCTGCTCGTCAGTCAGACCCGGCAGCTGCGACTGCGCAAAGGCGCTGGACTCGGCCTGAACCGCCGCCATCAGCGCGCTGGCATCGGCGTTCGGGATCACGGCGGCGCCGGCCACGTACACCGGCTGCGAACCGGCCGAGAGGGCCTGGCTGCCGACCGTCGCCGAGCCGCTGTCCACCGCCACCGCCACAAAGCGGTCGATGTAGCGCAACGGCACCGCCACCCGCACCGTCGAACCCGCGGCTACCGTGATGCGGTGACGATCGCCCAGAACCAGCGTCAGCGGCGCGTCCTTGGCCGTGACCGTCAGCATCGTGCTCTCCTGACCGACCGTGCGCGACAGGGTCATGCCGGCATTCGCCGCCAGCGAGGGCACACTGCCCTCCGGGGTAACGAACTCGACCTCGCCCTGCGCGACGTCGACCGTGGCGACCCGCTGGCCATCCGGGCCAAGGACGTAGGCCACCGTGAAGGTCGTGCCGCGCGCCACCACCTTGCCAGCCGGGGTGGCGACTTCGTACGCCTTGCCCGCAGGCCAGGCGTCGAGAGTCGAGGTCACGGCGCCCTTCTCCAGGGTCACACGGCTGGCCTTGCCGCCAATGTCGGCCTTGAGCCGGGTGTCAGGATGGAGCCGGAAGCCGTTCTTCTCGTCGATCGACGCCGCCACCTGGCCATCCGGGCCCGTCTGCAGCACCGTCGCGCCCTTGAACGCGGCGCCCACCGCCACCGCGGCGAGCGTGTCCTTCGCCTTGCCCGCCTGGACATCACCACTCGCACTGCCAATGGTGAAGTCGGCCGCCTGCACACCCAACACCGCCACCGCCAGAACCCACACCATCGCCAACACCGGAGTCCGTCTCGACATCATGATCTTCCGCCCTTTCGCCACGGCCCGCCGTTGCATAGGGCAACGCACGCGCCCCCGTAGTCTTCGTCAAACCGAAAAGAATGACGGGTCGCTCTCTGGACACCGCTCAAAGGTCACTATACGACCACCTAACCCAAATGCCAATAGCTTTCGTTGGGCGCCACGAGCCGGGTGGCTCCCGCCTCTGCCAATCGGGAGATGGGCGCTCCCAGACCGGGGCCGTCGACGGCGCCCCAAAGCCCCAGGCGAGACGCCTGGGCCACATTCCCGCGCTCCCGGAGAGTGGCACGGCCGTCTCGGCCGTGTCCGCGGCTGCCCCCAGCCGCCCCGGGGGCCGCGACCACGCGGCCCGACGCGCTCGGGACACGGACAGGCACGGACGCACACGGACCACCACGGACGGGCTTCTCGGGCACGGAGGTCGGAGGTCAGGGGGAGCAAGCGGGGAGCCCG
>JAAYZO010000186.1 GCA_012514865.1 Lentisphaerota bacterium
ACTTCTACTGGCAGGACCACATCGGCAAGAATCCCGATGGCCGGACGTTCAACACTTACGACCTGGACACCTTCCTGCAGATGTGCGAGCGCTTCGGCATCGAGCCGCTCATGCAGATCAACATCATGGGCGAGACCGACGCCTCGATCCGCGGCTACGTCGAGTACCTGACCGGCGCGGGCGACCGCGATGGCGACGGCGTCGACTGGGCCGCGGTACGCCGCCGCAACGGCCGCCAGGAGCCGTACCGCATCCGCTTCTGGCAGCTCGGCAACGAGCTGCACGACCCGCCGCAGGGCTTCGGCGGCTCGGCTCAGGGCGCCCGTGACTACGCCGCCGCCGTCGAGCGCCTGGCGCCGATGATCCGCGGCATGGTTCCCGAGGCCCGGATCGTGGTGCCCCTGATCAACATCGAGCGGCCACGCTCCGGCATGGCCCGCCCGGAGGCCGCACCCGGCAAGCCGGATATCAACCTCGCCAGCAGCGCCGAGTTCGCACGCGCCTTCCTGAGCCACCTGCGCGTGCCCGTCGACTACGTCGACTGGCACTTCTACGCGGCGAATGGCTGGAATGGCGATTATCCCTACCTGGGCACCGACGACGAATGGCGGCACTACTACACCTGGGGCACCAAGTTCCGCGAGTGCTAGGAGGCGGTCGTCAGCCTTCTCGAGGAGTCGTGTCAGCAGCGGCCGCTGCCGCGGCTGGTGGTCGGCGAGTGGTCGGGTGACTGGACCGGCGACATCTTCCGCGACCACCCGCGCAGCTACCGCGGCTCGATGATGCGCACCATGGCCTCGGCGGTCTACATGGCCGACATCCTCCTCTTCCTCATGGACCGGAGCGGGCCGGATGGCCATGTCGCCGCCGCCTGCTGGCACAACTTCGCCAATGGGGCGCAGGAGATGTTCTCGATCCAGGCCACCGAGGAGTACGCCCGTGTCCTCGGCGCCGGGCGCACCTGGAAGGGCGCCATCACCGACGAGGGCTACGGCGTGCGCATGCCCCTGTACTGGGTCTTCTCTCTCCTGAGCCGGACCTGCGGCGACGACCTCCTGGAGACACGCCTGGAGGCCCCGGACAACCGGATCAAGGCGCCATCGCCGGGGCTGTACACCGACCCCGAGTACGCCTTCGACCGGGTCACCTGCTGTGCGACCCGGCGCGGCGCCGAGCTGAGCCTGGCGGTGGTGAACAAGGACGCCCATCAGGCCGTGGATCTGCGCGTGGCGGTGCGCGGCTGGGCTCTGGACAGCGCCGCGACCGCCGAGTCGGTCGGCGCCGAGAGCTACCTGGCGGAGAACTCGATGGCGGACCCGAAGCGGGTGTCCCCGCGTGAGCCCGAGCGGGTGGCGGTCACGGCCGGCGGCGAGGTGCGTCTGGTGCTGCCGCCGAACACGGTGATGGTCCTGCGCTGCCGTCGCGCCGGCGACTGACGGATCTTCCTCATGCTACCGCAGAGGACACAGGGGAACGCAGAGGGGGAGATGGCCAGAGGACGCCCCGGCGCCTCCCTGCGGACCTCTGCTCCGGCGCCCTGGAAGGGCATCCTTCATCAGCCCAGAGCAACGCCCTGATAAAGCGAATGTTAC
>JAAYZO010000187.1 GCA_012514865.1 Lentisphaerota bacterium
CCGACGGCAGCGACATACGAGGACCGTACCGCATGAAGACGACCCCGAAGCGCAGGCGCTATGTACTGGTCGGCACCGGCGGGCGTTCGTGGATGTACACGAATGCCCTGATGAAGGACTTCGCCGAGGTTGGCGAGCTGTGCGCCCTGTGCGATGTCAACCAGCACCGCATGGACTTCAACAACGAGCTGATCAAGGAGTCGTTCGGCCACGGCCCGCTGCCGACCTACCTGGCTCACGAGTTCGACCGCATGATCGCCGAGCAGAAGCCCGACGTGGTCATCGTCACCAGCATCGACCGCACGCACCACCGCTACATCTGCCGGGCCATGGAGCTGGGCTGCGACGCCATCAGCGAGAAGCCGATGACGGTCGACGCCGAGAAATGCCAGCAGATCATCGACACCGTCGAGCGTACCGGACGGCACCTGACCGTCACCTTCAACTACCGCTACTCGCCGCGCAACACCAAGATCAAGGAGATCCTGCGCAGCGGCATGGTCGGCGAGGTCGTCAGCGTCCACTTCGAGTGGCTCCTGGATACCTCCCACGGCGCCGACTACTTCCGGCGCTGGCATCGCGACAAGCGCAACAGCGGCGGCCTGCTGGTCCATAAGGCCACGCACCACTTCGACCTGGTCAACTGGTGGCTCGATGCCGCCCCCGAGACGGTCTTCGCCATGGGCGACCTGCGTTTCTACGGCCGCGAGAACGCCGAACGCCGCGGCGTCACCGAGTTCTACAACCGCTCGCGCGGCAGCGACGCGGCCGCCCGCGACCCGTTCGCCCTCAAGGTCCGCGATACCGACCGCCGCATGCACGGACTCTACTACGACGCCGAGGGCGAGGATGGCTACTTCCGCGACCAGAGTGTCTTCGGCGACGGCATCTCCATCGAGGACACCATGAGCGTCATGGTCCGCTACTCCAACCGGACGATGATGACCTACTCGCTGAATGCCTTCCTCCCCTGGGAGGGCTACCGGGTCTGCTTCAACGGCACCAAGGGCCGCCTCGAGTTCAATGTCGTCGAGACCAGCCACGTCAAGGCCGGCACGCCCGAGGACTTCGCCATGCCCGGCATGCGTGAACTGGGCGAGGACAAGAAGGGCATGGTCCCGATGATCATCTTCCAGCCCATCTGGGGCAAGCCGATGGTCATCGATTTCGACGAGGGCGACCGCAGCGGCCACGGCGGTGGCGATGCGCGTCTGCTGCGTGACATCCTGATCGGCGCCGGCGACGACCCGCTCGGGCACGCCGCCAGCCATGTCGACGGCGCCCGCTCGATCCTCACCGGCATCGCCGCCAATCAGTCCATCCGGACCGGCGCGCCGGTGCAGGTCCGCGACCTGGTCCGCCTCGGCGACCAGGGCTGAGAGGCCGCGGCAGGGCCTGTCGACACGAGCGTTCCCCGGGAGCCCATGCCATGGCCTCTGACCTACGCGCCCTGCAGGCGCACGAGCTGCCGGCCCACGCCGAGCTGGTCTTTCAGTCCTACCGCGCAGGACGCGACCTGCCGGCCGGGTCGATGCTGACCTACCCGGACTGGTGGCTGCGCTCGATCGGCCGCGAGCCCGGGTACCGCCCCGAGCAGACCCGCGTCCTCTGCCGCGCTGGCCGCCTGGTGGCCAGCGTGACCTGCTTCATGCGGCCGTCGCGCGTCGCCGGGCGCGAGGTGCCGATGGCCTGCATCGGCAGCGTCTGCACCCATCCCGACTGGCGGCGCCAGGGCCTGGTCCGCGAGGTCCTGGCGGAGGCGGCCGAGTGGCTGCGCCAGCAGGGCATCGTCGCCGCCTTCCTCTTTGGCCTGGAGGCCGTCTACGGCGGCAGCGGCTGGCGCCACCTCTCGACCTGGAGCACGGCCGCGCGGCTCGGGGCGCGGCCCGGCCTGGCCGACGGCCTCCGCGAACGCCCGGCCGATCCGTCCGGCGACCTCGCCGTCCTGATGGCCCTCCACGAGGCCTTCGCCGCCGACCTCACCGGACCGTTGTGCCGCACCGCCGCATTCTGGACGCGCCGCGTCCTGGGCGAACGGGGGCCGTGGTCGCCGCCGGCGGTCGTTCAGCTCATCGAGCGCGACGGCGAGCCGGTCGGGTACTACGCCGGCCAGGACGGCCGTCTCGACGAGGTGGCATGGCGTTCCGACCAGGCGTCGGCGGTCCTGGCCTTCCTCCTGCAGCGCTGGCCGGACCGGCCCCTGACCCTGCCGCTGTTCTCCACCGACCTGGCCGCAGAGCTGCGGTCGGTCGCCGCCATCGCGCCCCAGGCAGACTGCTTCAAATCGCCCGGAACCGTCACCCTCACCGAGACCTACCGGGGCCTGTGGCGCTTCATCGCCGACCCCGCCGGGGTGCTCCCCGGCGTCCACGACACGGAAAGCCTCCTGGCCCTCCTGCGCCAGCGCGACTACACCTACTGGGCCGCTGACCGCGCCTGAGCCGGCCGGGTGCATGGACAGAACCGCCGCGGCGGGGCATGGTAGACGTCGCGACGGGGCTGCCCGCAGTCTGTGGTTCGGTTCAGGGCGCGGGTGCCCGTGTCACCTGGGAGATCCTCGCCATGAGCGCACCCGTGAGCATCCTGCAGCGCCTGCGGTCCGGTCTCGAAGCCGTGGTCATGCTGGTGCTGCTCGCGGCGGTCCTGGCGGCCCTCTGGGCCTTCGGCCGGGCCCGCCTCAGCGCCGAGGCCTACGCCCTGCGGCTCGAGGCGCTCTGCGCCGACTACGAGGTCCTGCGCCAGGACTACAACCGCGCCATCGCGCGCACGGCCGTCACCGAGCTGCAGGTGCGCGACAGCCGCGTCAGTGTCCTCATCCGCACCGCCGATGGCGCCATCCGCGAGGTGCCCACCGCGTGCCGTGCCGACCGCGAGGTCTACGTCGACTACGTCGTCCTCGGCGGCCGCCTGTGGATCCGCCGCGTCTTCGACGCCGGCACCGCCCCCGAGGCCGGCACCCTCATCGACCCGGCCCTCGCCGGCGTGCCCTGGGAGACCGACGCCGCGGCCGTCGGCAAGGCCGTCTACCGCCGCCTGCAGGAGGGCCGCTGGGTGGTGACGGTCACCGGCAACGGCGCCCTCGGCCTCGAGGCCGCCGCACCGGATGCCGAGGTCGCGCTCGTGGCCGCCCCGGCGGTGGCCGACTTCACCGCCGTCGAGGCACAGCTCCGCACGGCCCAGGCGGGCCTCTCCTGGCGCGACGTCCTGCGGGCCGCCGTGCGGCGGGGGCCCAGGACCGCCGCGGCGGGGCGCTAGACCGCGACCCGACAGCCGCCGGCGCGCGGGCGACGGCAGACGGCCGACGGCCGGCCGCAGCGTCGCCGCGGCAACGACCGGCTGAACCGGCCGGGCGCGACGCCGCCGACACGCGCCGGACACGGGCCCGGCCCTCAGGCCGTGGGGAGGTCGAGCTTCAGCACCCGGGCGGCGTTGCGCCAGGAGATCTTCTCGAAGGCCTCGGCCGTGATCTTGCCGTCCGCCAGGCCCTTCTCGAGGAAGCGCTTGAGGTTGATCAGGACGTTGTCGCGGTTCTTCGGCTGGCAGACGTCCGTGCCGAAGCAGAGCTGGTCCTGGAATTCCTCGAGGAACTCATAGCCGAAGGCCGGGTCGCGGCTGACGGCGTTGTAGCCGCTGCCGGCCGAGAGGTCGCCGTAGAGGTTCGGGTAGCGCCGCAGGAGGGCGGAGACGCGGCCGCCGCGGGCGACGGGGCCCTTCGGATAGCCGCCCCAGGTCTCGGCCGTGACATCGGCGCTGATCTGCGACCACCACGACGTCGAGTGCGCCAGGAAGACCAGCCCGGGGTGGGCCTGAAGCTGTTTCTCGAAACGCGGCATGCCCAGGTCGTCGATGAGGCCGTACATGCCGCCGTCGTGGGTGGCGACGTGGAAGAGCACCGGCAGGCCCTGACGCTCGGCATGGTTGAAGAGGTTCGTCACCCGCGGGTCGTCGAAGGAGAGGTTCGCGGTGATCTCGCCGATGCCCTTACAGCCCTTGCTCTTGTAGTGCTCCATGACGAAGCTGAAGTCGAAGCTGGCCGAGTTGACCGAGAGGCGCGGGTCGATATTGCAGAAGGGAATGAAGCGGTCCGGCCAGCGCCCGGCGACCTGGAGGATCTCCTCGTTGGACTGGGTCAGGATGTTGCACTCGGGCGTCACCAGCGGCAGGAGCACGGCCTTGTCGATGCCGACGCTGTCGTACATCTCCACGAGCAGCTCGCCCGAGCAGGGGCACTCCGAGCCCGGCGCCCAGGGCAGATCCGACCAGTTCGAGGTGTGGACATGGATGTCGATGAACATGGAACGGCTCCTCAAGTGTCACCCATAACCGCCGCGAGCGACGCGTCATAGCCATCACGCCGGAACCGCGGATGCTCCGGCGGCGCGGCTCTAATGTGTGCCCACGACCGGCCTCGACAAGCCGGCCCGCCGCGCTTTTCCAGCGACCTGGCGCGGCACGCCTTCAGAGGATCGTCCGTCAGAAGGTCGACAGGCCGCTGGCCTCCATGAAGCGGTAGCGCCAGTACTTCAGCCAGGCGTGGTCGCGGTAGTGCTCGTAGTCGACGGTGCAGTGCCGGCCGCCGGTGTTGTTCCAGATCGCCTCGACGCTGTCGCGGGCATCGATGAACACCGCCGACGCGGCCGGACCGCGCACCACCACGTTGGTCTCCAGATTGAGATTCTCAAGATTCCGCCGCGTGTAGTTGGCGCTGCCGAGGTGCAGCTCGCCGGCGCCATCGGCCGAACGCACCAGGAGCATCTTCGTGTGGCACTGCTCGCCATGGGTGTCGTACCAGCGCACCGGCACCCCGGCGCGGTGCAGGTCGCGCGCCGCCTGCCGGTTCGGCATGCCGCCCTTCTCACGACCGAAGGCGTCCTTGTTCGGGTCCAGGACGACGCGCACACGCACCCCCCGCCGCCAGGCCGCCTGCAGGGCTTCGATGATGCCGCGATGCGAGAGGTAGAACATGACCAGGTCCACCTCGTCGCCGGGACGGGCCGCCGCCAGAGCCCCCAGCACTGCCTCCAGGATGCAGCGTTCGGTGACCACCTGGACCGTCACCGGCAACGCCGGCGCCGGCCAGGACACCGCCGGCACCGCCAGGTCCACCGAAACCCCCGAGAAGGCCGCCACCGCCAGCTCGATGCCGAGAAGTTCCAGGGCCGCAGGACCGCTGAAGAGCACGCCGCTGTTGCTGTGGGCGCTGCTGCCGTCGTGCGGATTCGCCGAGGTCACCAGCGCCGTCGGCACGCCGCCCGGGTCGGCAATGACCAGCTTGCGGTGGTTGGCCTTGAAGTTCAGCAGCCGAAGGTACGTCCGCAGGGTCACGCGGCCGCCATCGAAGGGATTCGGCAGGATGCCGCCGGGGGCATTCCCGAAAGGCCGCGCCAGCACCCTCCAGAAGGCCGAGTACACCGCGTTGCTGTCGCGCAGCCGGTCCAGGTCGGTCTCGACGACCACCACACCGGCCGCACGCAGGCGTTCCAGATGCGGCGAGACGACGCCGCCGTAGGCGGTGTTGATCGGGTCGGTGATCAGCACCACCGTGCACTCCGGACAGACGCGGCGCTTCGCCACCAGTGCCTCGGTGAACTCCGCCGACAAGGGCCGGAAGGCCGAGGCCTCGCCCGTCCACGCGTTAAAGAGGAACATGTCGGCAATGACGTAGCTGCGGGCCGCGCCAATCAGACCGAAGATCTCCTCGAAGAGACGCTGCTCGGACTGCCGCACCCCCGCCGCGTCGACGTAGGTCTGGTCGTTCAGGAAACGGATCGCGCTGACCGGCTGCACCGCGCCCTGCACATACACCCCCGGCGGCAGCCGACGCCAGCATAGACCGCCACAGCCCGCACCCAGGACCAGACACAGCACCGCCAGACCCAGCCAGAGGCAGGACCGCCGATGTGCCCCGAACCGGTATCGCCACCACCACGCCATGCCCACCCACCCTCCTGACCTGAGTCATCCGCGAAACACGGATGCGTCACTCACGATCCATCTGCGCCGCACGGCTGCGGCATACGTCTCGACGCGCCTCGCGTCGCGCCGCTGGCTCAAGGCCAGCCCTGAGCAAGAGGCCGCACGCGCGTCGCGTCGCAACCCCAAGGGTGGCCTGTTCACGAGACGCCATACGGCGCGTGACCAGGCAGACTCAGGGTCACCCCGATGCACCGCCGCGGCCCTCACCATAGCCCCGCCGGCACCCGCCTGGCAAGCCGGCTTGACAAGCGGCCCCCGGATGCCTACGATACTGACCGGTCAGTTCTGCCGGGCTGCGGCCCAGGAGACCCAGGTGAGTCCAGGCGGCAATCCAGACAAACGTGAGCTGATCATGGAAGCGGCCGAGAGGCTGTTCTCATGGCGGCGTTTCCACGAGATCACCCTCGACGAGGTGGCCCGCGAGGCCGGCGTCGGCAAGGGCACGATCTACCTGTACTTCGCCGACAAGGAGGACCTCTTCTTCCAGTTGGCGACCTCCGGCTACACGCAGCTCTGCGAGATCATCGGTCAGCAGTCGCTGGACGGCCAGCCGTTTCGGGAGAGCCTCCTGGCGATCGCGGCGCAGCTCAGCGATTTCTTCGAGCGTCGGCGGCAGCTCCTGCGCATGATGCAGACGGAGGACGGCCGTCTGTCCTGCCATCCCGGGCGTCTGCGCGAGCGCTGGCTGATGCATCGTCAGCAGCTCGTCGGGACGCTGGCGCGGGTTCTCCAGGCCGGCGTGGCCGAGGGCGTGATCCGTGCCGATCTGCCGGCCGAGGCCCTGGCGGCGTTCCTCCTGGGCCTGCTGCGGACCCGGGCGCGCGAGAGCGACGTGCAGGAGCAGCTCAGCCTCGAGCAGTCCATCGGTCTCTTTCTGCAGGGCGCCGCGGCGTCCGGCTCAGAACAAGGAAAACGTGCGTGAGACGATTTCTAGTCATCGTGGTCGGCCTCGCCATGGCGGCGGGTGTCGGCGTCGTCATCTACCGCAAGGTCGAGGCCAAGCGCGCCGCGGCGGGGGCCGCCGGGGGGAATCGCGGCCGGGCTCCGGTGGCAGTCGAGGTCGCGACGGTGCGTCAGGCGCCCATCCGTGACGTCCGCCTGCTCAGCGGCACCCTGCGCGCCAATACGCAGTTCAGCGTCGCTTCCAAAGTGGCCGGGCGTCTCGAGGCCTTGGCGGTCCACGTCGGCGACAGCATTCGTCGCGGCCAGGAGATCGGGCATCTGGAGAGCGAGGAGTACGTCCAGCGCGTCGAGCAGGCCCGTGCCGAGCTGCAGGTGGCGCAGGCGAGCGTCGAGCAGTACCGCCGCGCCCTGGAGCAGGCCCAGCGCGAGTTCGACCGCGCCAAGGCCCTGCGCGAGAAGAAGATCGCCTCGCAGGCTGAACTCGACGCCGCCGAGTCGCACCTGCAGATCACCGAGGCCAACGAGAAGGTCGCCCTGGCCCAGGTCGCCCAGCGCCAGGCCGCCCTGCGTGCCGCCGAGGTCCAGCTCTCCTACACCCGCGTCGTGGCCTTCTGGGAGGACACCTCCGCCGAGGCCGTGCGGGTGGTCGGCGAGCGCTTCGTCGACGAGGGCGCGATGCTCAAGGCGAACGACCCGATCGTCTCGGTCGTGCAGCTCGACCCGATCGTCTCGGTCGTGCAGGTCACCGAGCGCGAGTACCCCATGGTCCGTGTCGGCCAGACCACCGAGCTGACCTGCGACGCCTTCCCGGGACGGGTCTTCACCGGCAACATCCTGCGCGTGGCGCCACTTCTGCGCGAGACCTCGCGCGAGGCCCAGGTCGAGATCGAGGTAGCCAACAGCGACCACGCCCTCAAGCCCGGGATGTTCGTGCGCGTCACCCTCGAGCTGGCCCGGCGCGACAACGCCACGCTCGTGCCGGTCAGCGCCATCGTCCGCCGCGGCGAGGACCAGGGCGTCTTCCTGGTCGACAGCGCCGCCAAGACCGTGCGTTTCGTCCCGGTGCAGCCGGGCATCCAGGCCGGCGATCAGGCCGAGATCGTCTCACCGGAGCTCAGCGGCCTGGTCGTGACCATGGGCCAGCACCTCCTCGACGACGGCCGCGCCGTGCTCCTGCCGGCCGCGACCCCCGGCGGCGCCGCCGGCAGCGCCGTGCAGTCCACGCCGCCGGCGGCGGCCATCCAGAAGGCGGGCGGCGCATGAGTCTCGCCAGTGCAGCCATCCACAGGCCCATCTTCACCACGGTCGTCACCCTGGCCGTGGTCCTCCTCGGCGCGGTCTCGCTGGTGCGCCTGCCCGTCGACCTCATGCCGGACCTGAACTACCCGGCTCTGACCGTACGCACCACGTACGAAGACGCCGGCCCCGAAGTCGTCGAGGAACTCATCTCCAGGCCGATCGAGCAGGCGGTCTCCTCGGCCCCCGGCGTCAAGGAGGTCACCTCGACCTCCTCCGAGGGCAACAGCTCGGTCCGCGTCACCTTCGTCTGGGGCACTGACCTGGATACCGGCGCCAATGACGTGCGCGACCGCCTCGACCGCGTCGCCCGCAACATGCCCGACGAGGCCGACCGCCCGACCCTCTACAAGTTCGACACCGCCAGCTTCCCGGTGATGATGCTGGGGGCCTCCAGCCAGCTCGACCCGGTCGCCCTCACCCGCCTCATCGAGAACCAGGTGCGCTACCGCATCGAACGCGTCCCCGGCGTCGCCGCCCTGAACCTCTGGGGCGGCCGCGAACGCGAGATCCAGGTCAACCTCGACCGCGACCGCGTCCGCGCCCTCGGGCTGAACCTCGCCGAGATCGTCAGCCGCATCAAGGCCGGCAATGTCAACCTGCCGGCCGGACGCATCGACCGCGACCGCATGGAGGTCCAGATCCGCACCCCTGGCGAGTACACCGACCTGAACGAGCTGCGCGACACGGTCATCGCCGTACGCGCCGGACAGCCGGTGCTCCTGCGCGACGTCGCGACCGTCGTCGACACCTGGGAAGAGGTCCGCCAACTGGCGCGTATCGACGGCGTCCCCGGCGTCCGCCTGGCCGTCAACAAGCAGTCCGGCGCCAACACCGTCCAGGTCGCCCGCGGCGTGCGCGAGGAGATGGAGAAGATCAACCGCGACATGCCGCAGATCCGCCTGGTGGCCATCCAGGACACCTCCACCTACATCCAGCGCTCGATCTCCAATGTCGGCTCCTCGGCGCTCTACGGCGGCGCTCTGGCCATCCTGGTGCTGCTGTTCTTCCTGCGTGACCTGCGCAGCACCCTCGTCGTCGCCCTGGCCATACCCATCTCGATCATCGCCACCTTCGCCCTCATCTACTTCGCCGGCTATACCCTCAATATCATGACCCTCGGCGGCCTCGCCCTCGGCGTCGGCATGCTGGTCGATAACTCGATCGTGGTCCTGGAGAACATCTTCCGATTGCGCGATGAGGAGGGCATGAGCGCCCTCGACGCCGCCCGCGAAGGCACCCACGAAGTGGTCAACGCGGTGATCGCCAGCACCTTGACGACGGTCGTGGTCTTCCTGCCTCTGGTCTACGTCCAGGGCCTCAGCGGCGTCATGTTCAAACAGCTCGCCGCGGTCATCACTTTCTCGCTCCTCTGCTCGCTGATTGTGGCGCTGACTCTGGTGCCGAGCCTGGCCGCGCGCCTCCTCCGGGGCAGCACCGGCAACGGCACCGCCGCCGAGGGCCGCCTCTCCGCCGCCATCGGCGCGCTCCTGCACCGCCTCGAGCTGGCCTACCGGGGCCTTCTGCATGGCTGCCTGCGGCATCGTATCGTCGTGGTATGCGTGTCGATCCTGGCCATCGGCGCGACGCTGCTCCTGGTGCCGCTGGTCGGCACCGAGCTGATGCCGGCCAGTGACGAGGGCGAGGTCCGCGTCAATCTCGAGATGGCGGTCGGCACCCGCCTGGCCCTGGTCGACGAGGCGATGAAGCAGGTCGAGGCAATCTGCAAGGCCGAGATCCCGGAGATGGACCGCATGGTCGCCACCGTGGGCGGTGGCGGCTGGCAGGCCGGCTCCCATAAGGGCGACGTGCGCATCATGCTGGTCGGCGCCAAAGAGCGCCAGCGCAGCAGCGAGGCGATCGCCGCGGCGCTGCGGCCGAAGCTCGCCGCCATCCCCGGCGCCACCATCCGCACCCGCGCCGGTCAGGGCCTCTTCCTCTTCCGCATGATGACCTCGGGCTCAGAACAGATCGAGATCGACCTGCGCGGCCATGACATCGAGGTCGCCGACGCCCTCGCCCAGCGCGTCAAGGACGTCGTCGCCGGCATCCGCGGTATCACCGACGTGCGCCTCAGCCGCGACCCCGGCGGCCCGGAAGAGACCATCGGCATCGACCGCCGCAAGGCCGAACATATGAAGCTCAGCGTCGCCACCATCGCCAATACCCTGCAGACAGTCCTCGCCGGCTCCAGCGCCGGCAACTACCGCGACGCCGGCGATGAGTACCGCATCCTGGTGCAGTTCGCCGAGGCCGAGACCATGACCCTCGACGATATCCTCAACCTCACCATACCGAACGCCGACGGCGAGCCGGTCATGCTCCGCAACGTCGTCAACGTCAGCCCGCGCACCGGCCCGGCCAACATCGACCGCAAGGACCAGGAACGCGTCCTGACCGTGCGCGCCAACCTCAGCGACCGCGACATGGGCTCCGCCATCGCCGAGATCCGCCAGGCCCTCGAGGCCATACCCATGCCGCCGGACTTCGCCATCGTCTTCAGCGGCGAGTACGAGGAACAGCAGAAGGCCTTCCGCGAACTGGCCCTCAGCATCGTCCTGGCCCTCATCCTCGTCTACATGGTCATGGCCTGCCAGTACGAGTCGTGGCGCGATCCGTTCGTGGTCATGTTCTCCGTGCCCCTCGCCGCCATCGGCGTCATCCTGACCCTCTTCCTCACCGACACCACCTTCAACATCCAGTCGTTCATCGGCTGCATCATGCTCGGCGGCATCGTCGTCAACAACGCCATCGTCCTGGTCGACCATATCAACCTGCTGCGACAGCGTGACGGCATGCCATTGCGCGAGGCCATTGAGGAGGCCGGCCGCCGCCGCATCCGGCCCATCCTGATGACGGCGCTGACCACCGGCCTGGCCCTGCTGCCCCTGGCCCTCGGCATCGGCGAGGGCGGCGAAGCCCAGGCGCCGCTGGCGCGGGCCGTCATCGGCGGCCTGGCCAGCTCGGCCCTGATCACCCTGGTGCTCGTCCCGGTGATCTACTCGCTGTTCGAACGCAAGAATGGAGCGGTGAACCGTGCCCAGTGATCTCGCCTCATCGACCTCGCCGCGCCGACGGCGCCTCGCTGCCGCCCTCGCGGCCTTCCTCACCGCCCTCGCCAGCACCGCTCAGGAGCCGGCCGCGGAGACCCTCCGGCTGTCGCTCGACGAGGCCATCGTCATGGCCCTCGAGACGAACCTCGCCCTGGCCGTGGAGCGCCTCACCCCCGCCATCCGCCAGACCGCCGAGGACGAAGCCCAGGCCGTCTTCGACCCGGTCGTCAACGCCGACGCCACCGCCCGCCGTGAACGCCTCGAACGACGCGGCGCCGATGGGCGCTTCCGCCATGTCGACCAGGACAGCCTCGCCGTCAGCGGCGCCATCAGCCGCCACCTGCCCAGCGGGACCACCCTCACCGCCGGCGCCGAAGCCAGCGTCAATGACGCCTCCACCGGCGGACAGGAATCCGCCGGCGGCCTCTACGTCGGCGCCACCCAGGCCCTCCTGCGCGGCCGCTCCGTGGCCGCCAACCTGGCACGCATCCGCGAGGCACGCCTGCTGACCGCACAGTCCGAACACGAGGTCCGCGCCGTCATCGAGGCCATCGCCGCCGATGTCGAGGATACCTACTGGGACCTCGCCCTCGCCGAACGCCGCATCGCCATCTACACCGAATCGCTGAAGGTCGCCGAGCAGTACCTCCGCGAGACCCGCGAACGCATCGCGGCCGGCACCGCCGCCGAGATCGAGCTCTACGCCGCCGAGGCCGAGATACCCCTGCGCCGCCAGGGCCTCATCAGCGCCGATGGCGCCATGAAGATCAGCCGGCTGCGCCTGCTGCGACTCATCAACCCCGCCGGCGACGCCTTCTGGGACCGCGCGATCGACCTCACCGACCAGCCCCAGGCCCCCGCCATGGACCCGGATCCCGTCGCCGACCACGTCGCCCTCGCCCTCGCCCGACGCCCCGACCTCGCCCAGGCACGCCTCCAGATCGACCTCCAGGACGTCGAACTGGTGCGCACCCGCGACGGCCTCCTGCCCCGCCTCGATGCCTTCATCAACCTCGGCAAGACCGGCTATGCACGAGCCTTCCCCCAGGCACTCTGGAACCTCGGCACCCACGACACCTACGCCGTCACCGCCGGACTGACCTACGAGTACGCCCTCGGCAACCGCGAAGCCCGCGCCAGCCAGCGCCGGGCCGTGCTCGGGCAAGAGCAGGCCGAGGCCGCCCTCGCCAACCTCGCTCAGCTCATCGAGCTGGACGTGCGCACCGCCTACGTCAAGGTCGCCAGCACCCACGAACAGGTCGCCGCCAGCGCCGCCACCTGCCGGCTGCGCCAGGAGACCCTGCGCGCTGAAACCGAGAAATCCCGCGTCGGCAAGTCGACGTCCTTCCTCGTGGCCCAGGCCCAGCGCGACCTCCTCGCCAGCCAGATCGTCGAGGTCGAGGCCGTCGTCGAACTCCTCCACGCCCTGACCACACTCTACCGCCTCGAGAGCTCCCTCCTCGAACGGCGCGGCATCGCCCTAGGCGACCTCCCCCGAGACTGACCGCGCCCCCGCGCCTCACTCCACCCCGCCCCGCCGCTCACGGCTCGACCGGACAGCGCCCCAGCTTCTCGCCCGCCAGGCGCATCGCCTGACGCGCCATGCTCTGGATGCCGGGGAAGGCATCGACCTCCTCGGCGGCCGCCAGCATGAGCCGGAAGCCGGGCAGGACAAACTGCCGGTACCAGTCCAGGCCGTCGCGGATCCAGAGCTTGCCGTAGGCGCCGAGAGCCTGCAGCAGCCGCTGTATCGCCGCCGTCTGCAGCAGCCGGTCGGGCGGCGGCGTGCCGCCGAGACGGCGGACCTCGGTGCAGTACTGCCGCCAGACCTGCCGGCGCAGCTCGGGCGTGATCACCTTCTCCTGGTAGGAGTCGTAGAGGAGCGACC
>JAAYZO010000188.1 GCA_012514865.1 Lentisphaerota bacterium
CGGCGATGTCTTTCTGGGGATCTCGACCTCGGGCAACGCCCGCAACGTCGCCCTGGCCTGCCAGGTGGCGCGCCACCGCGGCCTGCACACGATCGGCCTGACGGGCTGCTCCGGCGGGCGTCTGCGCGAACTCTGCGATCACTGCATCGGGGTTCCGGCTGACGAGACCTACCGGGTTCAGGAACTCCATGTGGCGGTGTACCATTGTCTCTGCGCGATGCTCGAGGCGGCCTTCTTCGACGACTGACCGCGTTGGTGGTGCTGGCGGCGGGGTCTCAGGCGGCTGGCGCCGGAGCGGTCCCGGCGGCGGCAAGGCGCTGTCCGGCGTCGTCTCAGCGGCGGATGCCAGGCATGGACCGGGCGGCGGGCCGTGGCGGCGCGCCGAGACATTGACATCGTTTTTGGCGGGCGGTACAATAACGGCCGCTGGCGGGCTGATGGTGCCCCCTCTGTCCGTGTTCTCGGCTGCGGCGCTGTGGCCGCGGTGTGTTCTGCAGAGGGCTCGCACTGCGTACCTGGGGTTGACGCGTCGTGGCGTCCCATCGTGCAGGCAGGTGACACCGTGACAGGTTCAGACGACTTCATCCTCGATCTCCTGCAGTCGCGCGGCATCGTCAGCGAGGAGCAGGTCGCCGAGGCGCGCGAGCACGCGCAGCTCGGCGGCACCTCGGTGCTCGATGCCCTCGTGCTGCTCAAGCGGGTTTCCGAAGAGGAAGTCCTGCACATGGTGGCCGCCGAGTACGGCATGGACACCTTCGACTTCAGTGCCGACGTCAAGATCCCCTCCGAGGTCATTGCCGCGGTTCCCCCCGACGTGGCGCGGCGGTACCGGATTGTGCCGGTGATGCGCAACGAGGGCACCCTGACGGTCGCCATGGCGGATCCGAGCGACCTGGAGGCCCTCGACTCGATCCGGTACATCCTGCGCACCGACGTCGAGGGCGTCGTGGCCAGCCGCAAGGCCATCGACCGCGCTCTGGACTACTACTACGGCAACACCGGCGACTCGGTCGAGTCCTTCCTCGAGGAGATGACCGAGGGCACGCTGGACATCAGCGAGGTGGCCACCACCGACGTCACCACCGAGACCAGCGAGGAAGAGGACGACGCCGCGCCGATCATCCGCCTGGTCTCGCTGATCATCCTCGAGGCCTTCCGCACGCGCACCTCCGACATCCACCTCGAGCCCATGGAGAAGCGCTTCCGGGTGCGCTACCGCATCGACGGCTGTCTGCACGAGGTGGAGAATCCGCCGAAGTACCTTCAGAACAGCATCCTGAGCCGTCTGAAGCTGATGGCGGGCATGGACCTCTCCGAGCACCGCGTTCCGCAGGACGGCCGTATTCAGGTGCCGGCGATGGGCCGCGAGCTGGACCTGCGCGTCTCGGACATCCCGTGTTCGCACGGCGAGTCGATCGTCATGCGTATTCTGGACAAGAGCAGCGTCATGCTCGGCATCTCCGAACTCGGCTTCCTGACTGACGACCAGGAGACGATCATCAAGATCATCAACTTCCCCGACGGGATCTTCCTGGTGACCGGCCCGACCGGCAGCGGCAAGACCACCTCGCTGTATTCATTCCTGCACACCCTGAACCAGCCCACCCGCAAGATCATCACCGCCGAGGACCCCGTCGAGTACGAGCTCTCGGGCATCAACCAGGTCCAGATCAACGCCGAGATCAACCTGACCTTCGCCCACGCCCTGCGCGCCATGCTGCGTCAGGCGCCGAGCATCATCATGGTGGGTGAGATCCGTGACACCGAGACCGGCGAAATCGCGATCAACGCCGCGCTGACCGGCCACCTGGTGTTCAGCACCCTGCATACCAACGACGCCCCCAGCGCCATCACCCGTCTGATCGACATGGGCATCAAGCCCTTCCTGGTGGCCTCGGCGGTGCGCGCCATCATGGCCCAGCGGCTGCTGCGCCGTCTGTGCAAGAACTGCCGAGAGCCGCACCAGCCGACGCCCGACGAGCTCGAGGCCCTGGGCATGAGGCTCGAGGATCTGGGCGAGATGAACTTCATGATGGGGCGGGGCTGTTCGGAGTGCACCGGCGGTTACAAGAGCCGCATGGGCATCTACGAGATTTTCATCCTCGACGACAGCATCCAGAGCCTCATCTACAGCAAGGCCGACGCCGGCCAGATCCGCAACCGCGCCATCCAGCTCGGCATGCGCAGCCTGCGCCAGGACGGCCTGCGCAAGGCGGCCGCCGGCATGACCTCGCTGGAAGAGGTGATCGGCTCGACCGTCGGCGAGGAAGTGGAGTAACGTCGCGTCGGCCACGGTGTCGCAGGCCCGGAAGGAATCTGAACATGCCCGCGGAAATGGACGCCGAGATCAGTGCCCTGTGGCACCTTCTCCTGGATGCCGGCAAGGCCACCGAGGAGCAGCTCGAGGAGGTCTACGAGGAACACGACCGCACCGGTCGGTCCTTCACGACCGTCCTCTACAACTACGACATCATCACCGAGGACGACCTCCTGAAGATGGTGGCCGATAACCTCGGCACCGACTTCGTGGTCCTGAAGCCGGGCGAGATCGGCGAGGAGATCCGCGAGCGGATCAAGCCCGAAGTGGCCCGCATGTACAGCGTCGTGCCGGTACGCGAAGAGGACGGCGTCCTCCTCGTCGCCGCCCTCGAGCCGATGAACTACCGCATGATCGACGAGCTGCACTTCCTGGTCGGCCAGGAGTGCCGCGTCCTGGTCGCCCGGCCGCACGAGATCGAGGAGGCCATCGACCAGTTCTACCCCGAGGGCTCCGGCACCATCCAGGACGTCCTCGGCGAACTCGCCCAGAGCCACAGCGGCGAGGTCCTCGACATCAACGACGTCGAGTCGCTCGAGGCCGCCGCCAACGAGGCGCCCATCGTGCGCTTCGTCAATATCATCCTCTCCCAGGCCATCAAAGACCAGGCCAGCGATATCCACTTCGAGCCCTTCGCGGATGAGTTCCGCATCCGCTACCGCATCGACGGCGCCCTCTACGAGATGGCGCCGCCGCCGAAGCACCTGGCCGTGCCCGTGATCAGCCGTATCAAGGTCATGAGCAACCTCAACATCGCCGAGCGCCGCATGCCGCAGGACGGCCGTATCGAACGGCGCATCAACGGCCGCCAGGTCGACCTGCGCGTCTCCAGCCTGCCCACACGCTACGGCGAGAGCGTCGTGCTGCGCGTCCTCGACCGCAGCGTCGTCGAACTCAACCTCGACCGCCTGGGCATGGACGCCGACCTCGTCCACCGCGTGCGCCGCATCATCGCGCGGCCCAATGGCATCTTCCTGGTCACCGGCCCGACCGGCAGCGGCAAGACCACCACCCTCTACGCCGGCCTCAAAGAGATCAACAACGTCGAGGATAAACTCCTCACCGCCGAAGATCCCGTCGAGTATGACCTCGAGGGCATCATGCAGCTCCAGGTCCGCGAGTCGGTCAACATGACCTTCGGCCGCGCCCTGCGCGCCTTCCTGCGGCAGGACCCCGACCGCATCATGGTGGGCGAGATCCGTGACGTCGATACCGCCAGCATGGCCATCCAGGCCTCCCTGACCGGCCACCTGGTGATGAGCACCCTGCATACCAACGACGCCGCCGGCGCCGTGACCCGCCTGATTGACATGGGCATCGAGCCCTTCCTGATCAGCTCGACGCTGGTCGGTGTGCTGGCGCAGCGGCTCATCCGCCGGGTGTGCAACGCCTGCAAGACCGAGTACGAGGCGGAGGACAAGGAGCTCGAGCAGATGGGAATCACCCGCGAGCAGCTCGGGACTCGCAAGCTCTGCCGCGGCCGCGGCTGTGAGATGTGCAACAACACCGGCTACCGCGGCCGTATCGGCATCTTCGAGCTGCTCCGCGTCACCAGCGATATCCAGAGCATGATCAACAAGCGCGTGCCCACGCAGGCCATCCGCGACCGCGCCATCGAGCAGGGCATGCGAACTATGCGCGCCGACGGCATGATCGCCGCCATGAACGGCATCACCACCGTCGATGAGGTGATGCGCTTCACCTCCTTTGCATAAGCGCCCAACAAGGGTACACTACGCCCCGGGGCCTGCTTCGCCGCGCCCCGCCGGTGTCCGGGCCGTGCCGACGGCCCGCCCGACGCGGCCAGGGCCGCGCCGTCGCTCCGACGACGCGCCCTCACGTCAGCCTTAAGGAGCCGTGCTATGTCAGCGGTCGAGATGGCCGATCTTCTGGCGCTCGTTCTCGATGAGGGCGCCAGCGACCTTCACCTCCGTGTGGAATCGCCGCCGGTGCTGCGTATCCACGGCACCATGACACCCCTGGATACCGAGCCGCTCAAGCCCGACGACACCGAGCGCCTGATGAAGGCCATCACCTCGGAGGTCAACCAGCAGCGCCTCCAGGAAGACGGCACCGTCGACTTCGGCTTCGCCTTCGGCACCCAGGCGCGCTTCCGCGTCAGCGTCTTCAAGCAGAAGGGCACCATCGGCCTGGTGCTGCGGACGATCTCCAACAACCTCCTCTCGCTCGACCAGATCGGCCTGCCGCCCGCCATCAAGGACATCCTCTTCCGACCCCGTGGACTGGTCCTGGTCACCGGCCCGACCGGCAGCGGCAAGTCGACCACGCTCGCCAGCATGATCGACGTCATCAACCGCGAGAAGGAAGACCACATCATCACCATCGAGGACCCGATCGAGTTCTACCACAACCACAAGCACAGCCTGATCACGCAGCGCGAGGTCGGCGTCGATGTGCCCTCCTTCGGCGAAGCCCTGCGCCGCGCCCTCCGACAGGACCCCGACGTCATCCTCGTCGGTGAGATGCGCGACCTGGAGACCATCGGTGCCGCCATCACCGCGGCGGAAACCGGCCACCTGGTCTTCGGCACCCTCCATACCACCGGCGCCGCCGAGACCGTCGACCGCGTCGTCGATGCCTTCCCGACGGACCAGCAGGAGCAGATACGTACCCAGTTGGCCGTCTGTCTGATCTGCGTCATCTCGCAGGTGCTCCTGCCGCGCCATGACAAGAAGGGCCGTATCGCCGCCTTCGAAATCATGATCACCACGCCCTCGATCCAGGCGCTCATCCGCGACGGCAAGACCTACCGCATCACCTCGGATATCCAGACGGGCGCCAAGTACGGCATGAATACTCTGGATTCGCACCTGACCCGGCTGTATTCTGAGGGTAAGATCTCCTATGGCGATCTGATCACCAAGGCCAAGGATCCCGAGGCCGTCATCCAGAAGATGCAGCAGGAACGCGCCAACAAGAAGTAAGCGTAGCCCGCGCGAGGCCCGCGCGGTCGGAGGTGCCCTATGGCCCGGTTCCAGTATGTCGCCGTCGATTCGGGCGGCAAAGAGCACAAAGGCCAGATCGATGCTGAGAACCAGCAGGAGGCCGGGGCCAAGCTCAAACAGATGGGGCTCTTCCCGACCAGCGTCGTGGCGCCGCGCGCGGCCGGCGGCGGCAAGGGCCCCGGCGGAGCCCGTAAGCCCGGCGCCGGCGGCGGCAAGGCCGCCGGCGGCCTGAGCGGCTTCGGCGCCGGCCTGACCGCCCCGAAGATCCGCCGGAAGGACCTCACCACCACCACCCGGCAGCTCGCGACCCTCCTCGAGGCCGGCCTGCCCCTGGTCCGCGCCCTGCGTACCCTCGAACGCCAGGCCAAGGACAACCCATCCCTGCGCAAGGTCCTCGGCAACCTCGCCGACTCGGTCGAGGGCGGCACCACCTTCTCCGAGGCCCTCGCCTCCCACCCGGGGTCCTTTAACCGACTCTACGTCAACATGGTCCGCGCCGGTGAGGCCTCCGGTGCCATGGAGACGGTGCTCAAGCGCCTGGCCGAGTTCATGGAGAAGGCCCAGCGCGTCGCCGGTAAGGTCAAGTCGGCCATGGTCTACCCGATGCTGGTGCTGACCATCGCCGGTGTCATCACCGCCGGCCTCATGATCTTCATCGTGCCGAAGTTCTCGAAGATGTTCGAGGAGATGCTCCCCGGCGAGAGCCTGCCGGGCCTGACGCAGTTCGTCATCGGCGCCAGTAACGCCATGAAGAACCACGCCATCATGGTGGCGATCATCATGGCGGTCGCCGTCGTCATCTTCCGCCTCATCAAGATGACGAAGCCGGGAACCTACGTATGGGACCTCATTATGTTAAAGGTCCCCCCCATCAGCGCCCTGACCGTGCGCGCCAGCGCGGCGCGCTTCTGTCGAACCCTCGGGACCCTGATGCAGTCCGGCGTGGCCGTGCTGCAGGCCCTGCAGATCGTCCGCGATACCTCCGGCAACGAGATCGTGGCACGCGCCATCCAGAGCGTCCATGACGCCGTCAAGGAGGGCGAGGGCATGACCCGGCCGCTCGACAAGGCCGCCGTCTTCCCCGGCATGGTCGTGGCCATGATCGAGGTCGGCGAGGAGACCGGCGCCCTGCCCGAGATGCTCAACCGCGTCGCCGACGTCTACGAGGAGGAAGTGGACCGCGCCGTCGAGGCCCTGACCTCGATGCTGGAGCCGATCATGATCTGCTTCCTGGCCGTGATCGTCGGCGGTATCGTCATCGCCCTGTTCATGCCGCTGATCAAGCTGATCGACAAACTCGGCGGCTGACGCGCGTCGAGGCGGTCGCCGGGACGTGTTCCGTACGAGGTTGCCCGGCCGCGTCGGCAGCAGCCCTGCCGATGCGGCCGGTGAAAGAAAGGTGAGGTGAGAGCAGTTGCATTTCGTCGGTGAGGTGCCATACTAAGGGGTCGTCGGTTGTGGACAGGGCGCCAGACGTCCTTCCACAGTTGCGGTCGAAGTCGGGGCGTGGCTCAGTCTGGCTAGAGCGCTTGGTTCGGGACCAAGAGGTCGGAGGTTCGAATCCTCTCGCCCCGACCACTTTTCCATCGACCGCCGTCCCCCCTCCTGGTCCTCCCTGCGGGGCTCCTCCTCTCGCCTTGTCCTCCACGGCGTGCCCATGGCAGACGCCGGCTGTGCCCGTCACAGCCCGGCGCCGCCAGGCCGCCCGACGGGGTCGTCAGTCCGAGGATAAGGCCATGCGCTCACAGTTGCGGACGCTGCTTCAGCCCGGAGCCCGGGTGCCCCGGGTGACCGCTCTCCTGCTGGCCCTGCTGCTCGCCGCGCCCCTCCAGGCGATCGACGAGAGCGAGGTCGACTTCGCCGTCCTGGAGGCCCTCCACGGCATCGAGATGCTCGACTACGCCGAGATCCTCGTCGAGCAGATGGAGGCCAAGTATCCGAAACGCCGCGACGAGATCCTCATCGAGAAGGCGCGTACCCTCTACCGCACCGGCAAGACCAAGCCCGCCGAGGCCGCCCTCGAGCAGATCAAGCCCGCCAGCCCCTACGCCGCCATGGCCCTGCTCCTGCGTGCCGAGGTCGCGGCCATGCGCGGCCAGAACGACGCCGCGGCGAAGGTCTACGCGCAGTACTTCGCCCAGACCAAGCCACCCCAGGGCAAGGGCCGCGCGGCCGAGGCCTACGCCCGGGCCGTCTCCATCTACAGCACCGTCCTCAAACGCCAGGGCAAGGGCGCCGAGGCCGCCAAGGTCCTCGAGCTCCTGGCCCAGACCGCCGGGGCCGACGACCGCAAGCTGGCCTTCCTCAAGGGCCAGGCGGTCATCGACAGCGAAGAGGGCAAGTTCGATGACAAGAAGCCCGTCAACCGTGCCGCCATCCAGGCCGTCATCACCCAGCTCCAGGAGCTGCTCTTCCTGCGCGACGGCGTCGCGGTCTCTGCCTACCTCGAGACCGCCCGCGCCCATATCCTCCTCGCCGGCGATGAGCTGAACAGCCTGCGCCAGAAGGACAAGGGCAAGGACGCCCTGAAGGTCAACGGGTTCAAGGACGCCCTCCGCGTCATCGACATGGCCGATAAATCCGACCTCCTGGCCGACATCGAGAAGGAGGTCGCCTCCGGCGCTGACCGCTCGGCCTCGCCATACGCCGGCGCGCTGTTCTACAAGGGCGAGGCCTACCGCGGCCTGGCCCTGGCACACTACCTCGCCGGTGACAACGACCGCGCCCGCAAGATCGCCCTCGCCGCCGCCAAGCTCCTCGAGACCGTCGTCACCGACTACGGCGAGTCGGAGTACCGCATGAAGGCCCTGACGCGTCACGGCCGCTGCAGCAGCTTCCTCGAGCAGGCCTTCGGCGAGAAGGTGGCCCTCAGCGATGCCAATGTCGAGGCCGAGGTCGGCCTGAAACTCGAGCAGGCGCAGGCCTTTCTCCAGAACAAGAACTACCAGGGCGCCATACCGCTGTACCTGGAAGCCCTGCGCCTGGGCCGCCGCAGCAAGCGCCTCCCCGAGGTCGCCAGCCCGCTGATCGTCTGCCTCGGCAGCACCGACCGCTTCCTCGAGGCCCAGGCCATCGCCTCCTACCTGGCCCAGGTCATGCCGCAGGCCGAGGGCACCGCCGACTGCCTCTTCCGCCTCGGCGGCCTGATGTACGAGAAGGCCAAGGGCCTCCAGGGCGAGCCGCGCGAGGCCATGCTGGCCGACGCCATGGCCGCCTGGGAGCTCTTCGTCGAGACCGCCAGCGACCACCCGAAGGCCCCGGACGTCGCCTTCGCCATCGCCGAACACCACTACCGCCTGGCCGATGAGCTGGTCGAGCGCAGCCGCAAGGCCCCCGCCAACCAGCGCGAGGCCGCCAAGACCGCCGCCCGCGAGGCCTTCCAGCAGGCGGCGCCGAAGTACCAGCGCCTGGTCGAGCGCTACAGCGCCATCGATAAGGGCACCCGGGCCCTCTACAAGCTCGGCTGGATCTACTACACCCTCGAGCAGCCCCGCGACGCCGTCGATGCCTTCCTGCGCTACGCCGAGAGCGAGACCCTGCCGCGCTACGCCGATGACCGCCTCGAGGCCAAGTTCCGCGCCGCCGAGCAGATCATGCTCGGCGACACACCGGCCGAGGCCGAAGAGCAGTTCACCGAGCTCCTGTCCTGGCTCCAACCCGACAACGACAAGGGCTTCAACCCCGCCTCCAAGACCGCCCAGCGCCTGCGCGAAGACGCCGCCTCGTACCGCGCCTGGTCCCTCGATCTGGCCGGCGAGAAGGTCCGCCCGGCCCTCCTCGAACGCCGCGACCGCCTCGCCGACCTCGACCGCCAGCGCCGCCAGGCCGAGACGGCCATCCGCTCGGCACAGGACCAGCTCAATGCCCTCACCGCCGAGGCGGACCGCCTGCGCCAGACCTGGCAGGACCAGACCCAGGCCCTCGGGGCCATCGACCTGGACTTCGCGGCCCAGGCGCGGGCCGAGGCCGCCAAGCGCCCGGAACTCGACACCGACCTCGCCAAGCTGGCCGCGGATATGGAGGGGCGCGTCCGTGCCCGTGTCCGCGGCGAGCTGGCCGCCTGCGCCGAGGCGTCTGCGGCCCTGGCCGCGGAGAAGGCCGCCCTCGAAACGAAGATCGGCGAGGCTAAGGCACAGCTCGAGGCCGCCACCCAGGCCGCCGCCACCGCCGCCGCCGAGGAGCGCGCCGCCGGCGAACGCCTGCAGGCCCGGCGACAGGCCGCCCAGGAGGCCGAGAAGGCCATCGTCGAGGGCGAGGCCGCCAGCCGCCAGCTCGAGGAGCAGCTCCAGCAGATCCAGGAACAGCAGGCCGCCGCCGAGGGCGCCGCCCAACAGGCCCTCGAGGCCAAGGCCAAGGCCCTCGCTGAACAGCTCGCACAGCGCCGCGAAAAACTCGCCGAGGCCTACAAGCAGCGCGACCAGATCGCCGGCGCCGCCGCGGCCGCCAGCGCCGACCTCGAGGCCGCCCTCGCCGCCGCCCGCGACCTCGCCGCACGGCGCCGCCGCGAGGCCGAGACCGCCCAGCACCGCCATGACCTCGTCGCCAGCGCCGCCCTCGTCATGGCCGCACGCCTCCAGGCCAACGACCGGTCCCTGGCCGCCGCTGAGGCCCTCGACAAGGCCCTCGCCACACCGGCCGGCGCCGCGCGCGACGCCCTCGCCGCCGGCCTCAAGGCGCCCTCACAGGCCGCCATCGCCGCCTGGAAGGCCCTCCACGACGAACAGACCCGGCACCTCGCCCTGCAGCGCACCGCCGCCGAGCACCAGGCCGAGATCGGCACGACGCGCCTGCAGGAGCTGGCGGCCCAGCGCGCCGAGGTGGAAGGGCAGATGAAGCCCCTGCAGGAGACCATGGTCGGCTGGAAACGCCGCGCCCAGGAGGCCTTCGAGAGCTTCCTCAAGGCGCATCCGAAGAGCAGCCACGTCCCGAAGAACCTCGCCCGCCTCGGCGCCATCTTCCTCGAGCTCGAGGCATACGACCAGGCGTCGGCCGTCCTCAACCGCCTCGCCCGCGAGTTCCCCGACTCCGAGGCCACCCAGGAGGCCCTCTTCGGCCTCGGCCGCGCGCAGTGGGAGCAGGGCCAGACCAGCGAGGCCGCCCAGAGCTTCGCGAAGCTCCTCGAGAAGCCCGCCGCCATTCACCCCGGCAACCTCGCCTTCATCTCCGAGCGCCTCCTCGACCAGGGCGACCCGGCCGTCTCGCTGGCCGCCAGCCGCGAGCTGCTGGCACGCACCGAGGCGCCCAAGGATCCCGAGGCGCAACGCCTGCGCGAGCGCGCCCGCGAGGCGGCGCTGTTCCGCGCCGGTCAGGCCTGCCTGCGCCTGAAGGCCTACGACGACGCCCGCCGCTGGTTCACTACCCTCCTCACCGAAAGCCCGCGCACCGGCTTCTTCTTCGACGCCAAATTCGGCCTGGCCCAGGCCCGCCGCCAGCAGACACCCCCCGACCTCAACGGCGCCCTCGCCGAACTCGCCGAGATCATCCAGTTCTCCGAGGACCCGGTGCAGTCCAATCATGCCCTGTGCTGGGTCGGCGAGGCCCTCGCCGCCATGGGCGACCCGCGCAGCCTGCAGCAGGCCGTGGCGCGCTATCAGCAGGTCGTCCTCCTGGCTGACCCGACCCTGGAGGCCAACCAGCCCTGGCTGGAGATGGCCATCGCCGAGAGCGCCGTGATCTTCAACCGCCTCGGCCAGAGCAAGGACCGCGACGCCATGCTGGCGCTCTACCGCGAACGCTTCCCCAACGGCAGCCGCGCCGCCGAGCTTCAGAAGCTGCCCCGCGGCGCCGGCGATCAGCCCTGAGACTCCGAGGCACAACCGTCTCTATGACGCGACCAAGAAGAGGTGTCACAGCCATGACCACCAAGCCCTGGAAAGCCGCCCTCATCGGCCTGCTGGCCTTCGGCGCCTTGGCGAACGCCGCTCCCGCACCCGCGAAGGCCTGCTATGTCATCGACGCCCGCGGCCAGAAACACGAGGGCATCGAGCTGCGCCTCGTCAGCCCCGGCGGCGATCTGGAACTCAATGTCGACGGCCGCGCCCGGCTGCCCTTCAAAGCCGGCGCCTACCGCGCCGCCATGATCCCCAGGCCCCAGGAGGTCGCCGTCCTCGAGAAGGCCTTCCAGGATGGCCAGCACGAGGCCGTCGTCAAGAACGCCGCCGGCCTCTTCGATAAGTACAAGTTCCTCGGCTGGGGCGGCCCCATCGCCCACCTCGAGGGCCAGGCCCTCCTCCAGACCGGCAAGCCCCAGGACGCCCTCAAGGCCTTCGCGAAGGGCCGCCAGTTCCCCGGCGAGGTCGGCGACGACCTCACCCGCGGCATCGTCAGCGCCCTCGTCGATATGAAGGACACCGAGCAGGTCCAGCCCATGCTCAACGCCATGATGGCCTCGTCACGCAAGCAGGACGCCGCCTTTGCTTTCGCTTCACGGGGGCGTATGTTGGAGCACGCCAACAAGGACAAGGAGGCGGTCCTTGAGTACCTCAAGGTCCTGCTCTTCTTCGAGGACAGCTCCGCGGTCAGCGGCATCCGTGAGGACGCCCGCGGCCGTGCCGTTGCCCTGCTCAAGAAGATGAACGACGGCCGCTGGAAGCAGGTCGAAACGCTCAAGTAACGCATGCCGATGGCCCTGGCGGCGGCGCGCGGACGCCCCCGCCCAAGAAGGAGAGGACGACGATGAACCTGCGGAGTTCGCCGACGACCCGGGCAGCCGGCCTGGCCGGGCTGTGGCTGTGTACGGCCGCGTGGGCCCAGGAGGCCGCCGAGGCCGCTGCCGAGAGCGCCCCCGCCGCGGCCGCCGCCAGCGGTGGCTTCTGGGCCATCGTCTACGGCGGCTCGGCCGTCAACCTGATCGTCTGGCTGCTGATTGCCCTGACCTCGTTCGCGGCCCTCTGGGTCATCATCGATGCGATCGTCAGCGTCAAGCGCGAGAAGCTCCTCCCGGGCCACGTCATCCAGGGCGTCCGGACGGCCCTGACGGCGGGCGACCTCGGCGCCGCCCTCGAGTCGTGCGAGGCCAACCCCAGCCCGATCTCGCGCATCCTCATGGCCGGCTTCTCGAACATCAGCGAGGGCTACGAGGTCATCCAGGAGTCGGTCGCCTCGAGCGCCGAGATGGAGAGCGAGAAGCTCATGCAGCGCGTCAACTACCTGAACGTCTGCGGCCAGATCGCCCCGATGCTCGGGCTGCTCGGCACCGTCGTCGGCATGGTGCTGGCCTTCGGCAACCTCGCCTCGGCCACCGGCGCCGCCAAGGCCCGGCTCCTGGCACAGAATATCTCGACGGCACTGTGGACCACCGTCGTCGGCCTGCTGATCAGCGTCCCCTGCCTGATCGCCTTCACCCTGATCAAGAACCACGCCACCCGCCTCATCCTCGAGAGCGAGGCGACCGTCCTGGACCTGATCAAGGTCCTGCGCAACGCCGAGGTCGAAGACGAGGCGCCGTGACGTACGGCCCCTGCGGAAGGGCGTTTGGCCATGAGAGCACGTGACGAAGCCGCGCTGGAGACGCCGGTCACCTCGATGATCGACATCGTCTTCCAGCTCATCATCTTCTTCGTCGTCACGGCCGCCATCGACCGCGATGTCGTCGATGAGTCGGTGCGCCTGGCCCAGGCCAAGTACGTGACCGCCGAAGAGAAGCACGACCCGCGCACGGTGACGGTCAATGTCACCGACACCGGCGACATCAACATCGCGCTGCAGCCCCTGAATCTGGTGCAGCTCCAGCAGATCCTCGCGGCGACGCGTGAGCAGAGCGGCGACAGCGTGCCGATCGTCATCCGCGCCGATGGCACCACCATCTACCGCTATGTCGACGGCGTCACCCAGGCCGTCGGCAAGGCCGGGATGTACCGCGTCAAGCTCTCGGCGGTGGCCACCGGCGATGGCAGGAAGGCCCGACGCTGAACGCAGTCGCCGCGGCGCCCGGCGGGCCCTGACCCCGGAGGCGCCCCCGCGATACGGAGTGAGCTATGTCGAAACGACGCCCGAGCAGCGAAGCGCTGGCGATACCGATGTCGTCGATGATCGACGTCACCTTCCTGCTCCTCATCTACTTCATCATCACCCAGCGCGAAGAGATCCCCGAGGCCCACCTGGCCGTGAATCTGCCCTCGCCGAACCAGGCGCAGGAACAGCCCGACGAGAAGCCGAACCTGCTCGAGATCGAGATCCACCCGGGCCAGATCTACCTGAAGAAACGGCCGCAGACCCTGCCGGAACTCCAGGATATGCTGGCCCGACTGGCCAGCTACGACGCCGAACAGACCGTCATCATCAAGACCAGCACCCAGGCCCGCACCCAGGAGCTGGTCCAGGTGCTCGACCTCTGCAAGGGCCTCGGTCTGACCAAGCTCAATGTCATGACGCTGAAGTGACGATCAGGGAGGTCCACCCATCATGACCGCCGCACCCGACGGCCCCCTGCCATCACCCGAGAGCCCCGGCGCCGCCGGCGCCCCGGCCACGGCCCTCGACCTCGATGCCATCCTCGCCGAGTACCACCGCCGGCAACGCCTCGAGCACCTCATCGGCCCCGCCATCTCGCTGGTCTTCCACATCGCCGTGGTCGTCCTGGCGGCGCTGTTCTGGAAGCCGAGCACCGGCACCGAGAGCAGCCAGATCGAGGTGCAGATGGAAGAGATGAAGGTCAAGGAACTCGACCCGAAACAGCTCGAGGAACTCCAGCAGCTCGAACAGCTCGCCGATGAGATGGTCCCGACGGTCGAACGCCCCGAGATCAGCCAGGAGGCGGTCGAGGTGGCCACCAGCGACATCAGCGACGCCATCGCCAGCACCGACGACGCGATGGACTTCTCCAGCGTCCTGGATGTGCGCAGCTCGCCGACCGCCCTGAAGCTCCCGAGCCTCTACGGCGGCCGCACCGCCGCCGGCCGGCAGCAGCTCGTCCGCAAGTTCGGCGGCTCGGCGCGTACCGAGACCGCCGTCCTGCGCGCCCTGCGCTGGCTCAAGGAAACCCAGAACCCCAACGGCTCGTGGTCACGCACCGAGCCGGATGCCATGGCCGGTTTCGGGCTGCTGACCTTCCTGGCGCACGGCGAGACCCCGGTGAGCGAGGAGTTCGGCGAGACCGTGCAGCGCGCCATGAAGTACCTCGCCGACCGCATGGGCGCCGTCGACCCGCAGGGCAAGCGGCCCTACCTGAGCCGTGAGTACACCCACGGCATCGCCACCTATGCCCTCTCGGAGGCCTACGGCCTGACCCGGATACCCTTCCTCAAGCCGCCGATGGAGACCGGCCTCACCATCATCGTCCAGGGCCAGCAGAAAGCCGGCGGCTTCGACTACTACTACAAGAAGGGCGCCCGCTGGGATACCTCGGTCACCGGCTGGCAGGTCCAGGCCCTCAAGGCCGGCTACGTCGCCGGCGCCGAGGTCCCCGGCCTCATGGAGGCGATGGAGAAGGCGATCAGCTTCCTGCGCAATACCGCCTACCGCGACGGCAAGTTCGGCTATACCAGCCCCGGGGTTACCAACAGCATGGGCATCCAGGGCGTCGGCTCACTCTGCCTGCAGCTCCTCGGCGAGGGCAACTGCACCGAGGCCCGACGCGTCCTCGACTACATCGCCACCACCGAGAAGGTCGTCTGGGACAACACCAAGGGCTATCGCTCGTCCACTACACCGGTCTACGACTGGTACTACATCACCCAGGCCATGTTCCACGCCGGCCGCGGCAAGTGGGACAACTGGAACAAGCAGTTCACCGAAGTGATCACAGCACACCAGAAGCCCGATGGACACTGGGACTCGCCCGGCAAGTCCAAGTGGGTCGGCCAGAACCCCGATACCGGCAAGGTCGAGGAAATGACACGCGTCGAGTACGACCCGTGGTACGCCACCACCCTGTGCTGCCTCAGCCTGCAGGTCTATTACCGCTACCTGCCCACCTACAAGATGCCCAAACGCGTCGCCCGCGAAGAGAAGTCGGTCCTCGAGGCGATCGACGCCGACCTCGGCATCCAGCTCGACTGAGCCA
>JAAYZO010000189.1 GCA_012514865.1 Lentisphaerota bacterium
ACCTCCGACCTCCGACCTCCGACCTCTGACCTCTGACCTCCGACCTCCGGACAGCCCGCGCCGGGGGGACTGCTCAGAAGGTGACATTCATGCCGACGTAGTACACCCGGCCGTACTCGTTGTAGTTCGGGAAGACCCGATAGGACTCGTTGAGGAGGTTCTGCACGCGGCCGTAGACCTCGAGGTGCTCGCTGACCGTCCAGGACACGGCCGCATTGGCGAGGGTGTAGGCATCGAGGTGCTCGCCGCCGCCGGAGACCGTATTCATGTGGCCGCAATAGGAGCCGTTGAGGTTGAGGGTCACGGGGCCGGCACACGGCCGCCAGGTCAGGTCGGCACTGCCCTTGTGGCGCGGCTTGTACTGCAGCGGCGAGGCATTCGCCTCCATGTCCAGGGTGTGCTGGTAGGTGTGCGTGAACTGCACCACCACGTCGTCCACCGGGCGGTAGCGCACGAAGCTCTCCAGGCCCTGGCTGCGAATGCCGCTGGTCTGGTCGTAGAAACCGAACGGCTGCTGCGCGGTCGCCTGGGGATTCCAGCCGATGTACTGGCTGACGCGGTTCTGGAACCAGGTCGTGCCGAGGGTCAGGCGACGCTCGCAGAGGTCCTGCTCGACGCCCAGGTCCCAGGCGGTGCCGACCTCGGGGTCGAGACCGGGGTTGCCGTAGCTCGGCTCGTAGAGCTCGTAGAGGCTCGGGGCGCGGTAGGCCTTGCCGGCAGAGGCCTTGAAGCGGGTGCCCCACGACGGGACGTGGTAGGCCGCCGCCGCCATCCAGGTCCACTCGTCGCCGAAGACGCTGTGGCGGTTCCAGCGGCCGCCGCCGTTGAGGAAGAGGTTGTCGACGGGCTCGGTCTGGAGTTCGGCGAAGACGGCGGTGGTGCGGTGCCGGCGGTCGATCGGCGTCGAGGCCGGGATGGCGTAGGCCGGGTAGCCGCCGTCGTCGAGACGCGCGGATTCCTGCACCTGGTCGAGGCCGAGGACGAGGTCGGCGCGCTCATGCACATGCAGGGTGTTCTGCCAGGTGTACTCGATGGTGCGCCCGGCAAAGCGGTCCTTCCAGCTCCAGCCGGCCTCGTCGCGGTAGCCGCGGCGCAGGTCGCTCACCGAAGCGCCGAGGCTGACATCCAGGAGGCCGTCGAGGAGGTCCGTCGCCTCCAGACGCAGGCCGCTGAGCCAGCGCTGGCTGTGGGTGTCGCCGCTGTCCAGAGTCGCGGGCTCCCACTCGGAGGCCGGCCAGCCCATGTCGTACTCCTCGTCGACGCGGCTGTAGCGCCCGAAGTACTCCAGGCGGACATTCTCGGCCAGGCGCAGGCCGAGGGTGCCCTGCACCTGCCGATGACGCCAGGGGTCGTCATCCTCGTTCAGCGGCGTGTCCATCGCCGAGATGCCCCGCTCGCTCTCGCGACGCAGGCTCAGCGAGTAATCCAGCGGCCCGGACTGGCCGCGGACCGACCCCGAGGAGCTCAGCCGGCCGTGGCTGCCGGCCTCCATGCCGAGGCGCACCCGCGGACGGCCCTCCTCCTCGCCCCGGCGCGTCCGGATGTGCACCACGCCGCCCAGGGCGTTCGACCCATACACCGTGCTGCCGGGGCCACGCACGATCTCGATCTGCTCGATGTCGGCGAGGTCGATGTCGTTGAGCAGGGGCACCTGCTGGACGCCGCTGGCGTCCTGGACCGGGATGCCGTTGATGAGGAACTTGGTGTGGTAGCCCATCATGCCGCGCAGGGCCAGGGTCGTGCTGCTGGACTGCGGGCCGCTGCTGCGGAAGTCGACACCGGGGACCTGGCGAAGCAGGTCCGTGAGACTGCTGAAGCGGCTGTTCTCGATCTGCTCACGCGTGATGACGGTCACCGACTGCCCGAGCTGACTGACCGGCGTGGCCGTGCGCGTCGCCGAGACCACCACCGTCTCCATCTGCCGTGGCGGCTCGCCTGCCGCCGCGGCCACCTCCGCCGCCGACAGCCCCGCACTGCCCCACGCTACGGCCGCCACAACACCCACCAGAGACCTTGCCCTACGCATCGCCCGCTCTCCTTTCGACTCTGACACCCACTCCGTGCCGCGATCGTGGCAGAGCCTCCATCCGTGGTCGGCCACCCCAGGACCGGCATTGCATCAAAACAATGCGGCCGGCGTTCCGCGAACAAGGGAACGCCGGCCGGTCATGCGATGCCATGCTGACCTGACCGTCCCAAACGCGGGGACGTCCGACAAACAGGGTCTCCTGACTCGCGGGCGCGTTGCCGAAGCAACTCCTACCACCCTGCCTTCCCATCCTGCCTGACGGCAGAACAGTGGCTTCTCTGGGCGTCGTTCCCGCTCACAGTGGCGCGACCGTTCCGGATTCTCACCGGATTCCCCTGCGCTTCACGTGAAGCGACTGTGCCACCTTTCGGTTGCGAGGCGTACCTTCGTGCCTGGCGCTCCGAAGTCAAGTCCGCCGGAATGGGCGCCGCGTGCCGGCGCCGTTTCCGGCGGTGGTGACTCAGGCCTTCGTCTTGCGGTCGTGGTAGTGGGTATGCAGGAGTTCGTGGGCCTTGTGGCCGTTGGGCTTGCCGAGGAACTCGGCGTAGATCGCCGCGATGGCCGGGTTGTCGTGCGACTTGCGCATGGGCCGGCCCTCGTCCTCGGCGTAGATCGCTCCGATGCGCTGACGGCGCACCGCGTCGGTCGTCGGCCGCGGCTGACCGCCGCCGCCGATGCAGCCGCCCGGGCAGCACATCACTTCGATGAAGTGGTACTCGGCCTTGCCCTCGGCCACCTCCTGGCAGATCCGGTGCGCATTCGACAGGCCATGCGCCACCGCCACCCGCGCTGTCACGCCCTCGAGGAAAGACCACTCCGAGACGCAGCCCGAGAAGGTCACCGCGGCCTCCTTGAGGCCCTGCAGGCCCTGGATCGGCTTGACGTGAAGCTGGTCCATCGGCAGCGGCCGGCCGGTCACCAGCTCGTAGACCGTGCGCAGGGCCGCCTCCATGACGCCGCCGGTGTTGGCGAAGATATCGGCGGCGCCGGTGGACATGCCCATGGGGACGTCCTGCTCGCCGTCCGGGAGACTCATGAAGTCGATGCCGGCCTCCTTGATCAGGTCGCCAAGTTCGCGCGTGGTCAGGACGTAGTCGACGTCCTTGAAACCGGAGGCCTTCATCTCGTCGCGCTCACACTCGAACTTCTTGGCCGTGCAGGGCATCACCGAGACCACCACCACGCTGGCCGGGTCGATGCCCGCCTTCTGCGCGTAGTAGGTCTTGGCCAGCGCCCCGAACATCTGCTGCGGTGACTTGCAGGTGGACAGGTTCGGCAGGAGCTGCGGGTAGAACTGCTCCATGTAGTTGATCCATCCCGGCGAGCAGCTCGTGAACATCGGCAGGCGCACCTCCGGGTCCTTGTCGACAATGGCGCGCTGGAGCCGCCCGAGCAGCTCGGTGCCTTCCTCGATGATGGTCAGGTCGGCCGTGAAGTTGGTGTCGAAGACCTTCTGGAAGCCCAGCCGGCGCAGGGCCGTGACCATCTTGCCGGTGACGAGGGTGCCAGGCGCGCAGCCGAAGCACTCCCCGAGGGCGGCGCGGATGGCCGGGGCGGTCTGCACGATGACGTGCTTCTTCGGGTCGTCGAGAGCGGCCCAGACGTCCTCGACCGCGTCCTTCTCGTAGATGGCCCCGACCGGGCAGACCGCGGCGCACTGGCCGCACTGCACGCAGACCGCCTCGGCGAGTTCCTCGCCGACGCCGGCGCCGATGACCGTATCGAAACCGCGCGCCCGCGGCGCCAGGGATCCGACCCCCTGGACCTCCTGGCAGACCGCCACGCAGCGCCGGCAGAGCACGCATTTGTTCATATCGCGCACCAGCGCCGGCGTCGAGGTATCGACCGGAACCGGCTCGCGCTGGTAGGGGAAGCGCACCTCGGTGATGCCCATCTCCTGGGCCAGCGCCTGGAGTTCGCAACTGCCGTTGCGGGTGCAGGCATTGCAGTCCCATGGGTGGTTCGCCAGGAGCAGCTCGACCGAGAGCCGGCGGGCCTCTCGAGCCGCCTTGGAGGTGGTGCGCACCACCATCTCCGGCGCGACCTTCGTCACGCAGGCGGGCTGCAGGGTGCGGGCGCCCTGGATGTCGACCAGACAGACGCGGCACGAACCCGGGCTCGAGAGGCCGGGGAAGTGGCACAGGGTCGGGATCACGACGCCGGCCTGGCGGGCCGCGTCCAGGACCGTCGTGCCTTCGGGTACCGTCACCGTCTGCCGGTCAATCGTCAGCGTCACGGCCATGGCTATCGTCTCCTCATTGGGGTTGAAGGCGTCAACGTCGGCGTTCCAATGTCCCTACTCGGCGAACTCCACCAGCTCCAGGTCGCAGTGTGCCGGCCGCGGCCGGACCAGGCTGCGGTCGATGCCGGCCTCGACCTCGGGCCGGAAGTAGCGCAGGGCCGACATCACCGGCCCCGCCGGCGACTGCCCGAGCGGGCAGAAGGCCATGCCCTTCAGCGACATCACCAGCTCCTCCATGAGGGCGACATCGCCGGTGTAGCCGCGGCCGGCCTTGAGCCGCCCGCTGATCTGGCAGAGCACCTGCAGGCCATTGCGACAGGGGTTGCAGTTGCCGCAGGACTCATGCCGGAAGAATCTCAGGCAGGCGTCGAGGTAGTCGCAGACCCCGACCGTGTCATTGAGCACCAGGACCGCCCCCGAGCCGAGGACATGCCCGACGCGCTGCATGGCGTCGTACTCCAGAGGCACGTCGAGCATCTCGCTGCCCAGGATCTCGCCGGCGGTGCCGCCGAGGTGGGCCATCTTGAAGCTGCCCGCCGACAGGCCGCCGCCGTAGTCGTGGATGATCTCGCGCAGGGTCGTGCCCGAGGCCACCTCGATCAGACCGGGGCGCTGCACGTGCCCGATGATGGTGTAGACCTTCGTCCCGGGAGTGCCGGCGCTGCCGATGGCGCGGAACCACTCCGGGCCGTTGCGGATGATCGACGGCACGCAGGCCAGGGTCTCGACGTTGTTGACATTGGTCGGCTTGCCCAGGTAGCCCGACTCGGCCGGGTACGGCGGCTTCAGCCGCGGCAGGCCGCGCCGGCCTTCCATCGACTCGATCAGGGCCGTCTCCTCGCCGCAGACGTAGGCGCCGGCGCCGATGCGTATCTCGACATCGAAGGAGAAGCGCGTGCCCAGGAGGCGCCGGCCGAGGAGGCCCATGCCGCGCGCCGCGGCAATCGCCTTCTCGAGCCGCTCAATCGACAGGCGGTACTCGCCGCGGATGTAGATGTAGCCGCGCGTCGCGCCGATCGCGTACGCACAGAGCGCCATGCCCTCCAGGACCTTATGCGGATCGCCCTCCATGATCAGGCGGTCCTTGAAGGTCCCCGGCTCGCCCTCGTCGGCGTTGCAGATGACCACCTTCGAGCGGCCCTTGGCCTCGGCACAGAAGCGCCACTTGCGGCCGGTGGGGAAGCCGGCTCCGCCGCGACCGCGCAGGCCCGACGCCTCGACCGCCTCGAGGACCTGCCCCGGGCTCATCTCGGTGAGGGCCCGGGCCAGGGCCTGGTAGCCATCGCAGGCGATGTACTCCTCCAGGCGCTCCGGGTCGATCCGGCCGCAGTTCTCCAGGACGACCCGGCCCGCCAGATGACGCCGGCGGTCGCCGACGCCCACCGGGACCTGCGGCGGTATCTCGCGCGGCAGGACGTACCGGCCGCAGATGCGGCCCTTGACCAGATGCTCCTCGACAATCGCCGGGACGTCGTCCGCGGTCAGATGACCATAGACCACGCCGTCGGGCTGAACCGCCGCCAGGACGCCGGCATTCGAGGGCCCGAATGACCCGGTCTCGACCACCTGAATCTCGTCGGCCAGGCCGCGCTGGCCAATCTCGACCAGGAAGCGGCTCTTGACCTCACGGGCGCCGATGATCACGCTGGCGGCGTCGACGGGTATCATGACCGTGGTTCGCGGTGCTGCCATGGGTCACGCCTCCTTGCCTGACACCGCCGCGCCCAGCGAGTCGGCCGCCTGGATACGCTCCAGGATCTCGCCGACCTTGACGCGCGTGAGGTTGCCGTAGATCTCGTCGTCAACCATCATCACCGGGGCCACACCGCAGGCGCCCAGACAGCTCGTCGGCTCCAGGGTGAAACAGCCGTCGGCGGTGGTCTCGCCGAAGTCGATGCCGAGGCGCTCGCGAATGGCCTCGCGGAGGTTCTCCTCGCCCATGATGTAGCAGGGCGGGCTGTCGCACAGCCGGATGATGTGCCGGCCGCGCGGCTTCAGACTGAACAGCGAGTAGAACGAGGCCGTGCCGACGATGTCGGCGACACTCAGCCCCATGACCTCGGCGAGCTCCTCGAGGTCGCCGTGATCCAGCGCGTTGTCACAACGCTGCTTCTGGAGGTCGTGCAGAATCACCAGGAGGTTCTCCCGGGCCCTGCCGCGCTTGCGGACAATCTGACGGACCGTCATGGCCGTTCTCCCGAATTTCTCACGGGCGCCGCCCTCGCGGGCGCCGTCACTCCCTGTAGTCACAGCGCAGACACCGGCAGGCCTCGCGACGCGCCTCGGCTGCCGAGATGGTGCGCTCGACCTCGACCGAGATCAGACGCTCGCCGGGCTCCAGGAGCGGCTCGTGCACCGGCTCGACCTCCTCGATCTCGCCGTCGAGGTCGGGCTTGATCTCCGGCAGTTCCAGGTGCTCCCAGGGGTACTGCCGGCGCGGGTCCGGACAGAGGAACTGATCGACGGCACGCGCTCCGATCTGGCCGGCCTGAATCGCCTCCACCACGGTCGCGGCACCGCTGACCAGGTCGCCGCCGGCAAAGACATTGGCCCGGCTGGTGCGGCCGGTCTTGACGTCGGCCTCCAGGCCGCCGTGGCCACTCCCGGCCAGGCCGTCCGTGGTCGCGACGATCGCCTCGGCGTCGCTCTGCTGGCCGATGGCGATGATGACATTGTCGACCAGGCGCGTCTCCTCCGACTTCGGGATCGGCTCCGGGCGACGCCGGCCGCTGCCGTCGAAGGCGCCCAGGCGCATGTGCACCACCGTGACCTCCAGACGGCCGTCACGCGGCTGAATCGCGGTGATGTTGGCGAGGAACTCGACCTTGTTGCCCTCGACCTCGGCCTCGCGGATCTCGATCGGGTTGGTCGGCATCTCGCTGCGCGTGCGCCGGTACATGATGGTCACCTCGCGAGCCCCATGCCGGCGGGCGATGCGGCTGGCGTCGATGGCGCTGTCGCCACCGCCGATGACCAGGACCTCCGGACCCATCCGCAGGGCCTCGCCCTTGGCCGAACGCTCCAGGAAGTCGATGCCGGTGTAGACCCCGGGGAGATCCACGCCGGGCAGGCGCGGCCGCGTCTCCTTGCCACAGCCGCTGGCGATGAAGAAGGCCTCGTAGCCCTCGGCCTCGAGCTGCGGCAGGGTGATGTCCTTGCCGATCTCCACGCCGGTGCGCATCTCGACACCGAGACCCCGCAGGCCGGCGATCTCCTTGTCCACATAGGCCCGCGGCAGGCGGTAGTCCGGAATCGCGTAGCGGAGCATCCCGCCGACCTCGGGCTGACGCTCGAAGACGGTCACCGCATAGCCGCGCAGGACCAGGTAGTAGGCCGCCGTCAGGCCGGCCGGGCCACTGCCGATGACCGCCACGCGATGACCATTCGAGGGCTCCGCCTTCGGGTAGAGGTCGCGGTAGTCCTGACGCTGCTCGGCCATGAAACGCTTGACCAGCCGCACCGCCAGGGGGCCCTCCAGATCGGCCCGGCGGCACTTCTTGATGCACCACTGCGGACAGACACGCCCGCACACCGACGGGAAGGGATTGCTCTGCAGGTGGATGCGCAGGGCGTCTTCGAACCGCCCCTTGGCCACGTAGGCCATGTACGCCGGGACATTGACCGAGGCCGGACAGGCGTTGGTGCAGGGCGCCCACATCAGCGAACTGCAGACCCCCGCACGGCAGCGCTTCTCCTGGATGTGCTCGAGGTACTCCTCGCGGAAGTAGCGCAGGGTCGACAGCACTGGATTCGGCGCGGTCTGGCCCAGGCCGCAGAGGGACGTCCTGGCGATCTGCGGGGCGAGTTCCTCGAGCTTGGCCAGGTCGGCCATCGTCCCCTGCCCCCGGCAGATCCTGGTCACCAGGTCGAGCATGATGCGGGTGCCCACCCGGCAGGGCGTGCACTTGCCGCAGGACTCCTCGTGGATGAAGTCGAGGAAGTAGCGCGCCAGGTCCACCATGCAGGTGTCGTCGTTCATGACGATCAGACCGCCGGAGCCCATGATCGCCCCGAGCTGCGGCAGCGACTCGTAGGTGATCGGGGTGTTGAGGTGCTCCGCCGGGATGCAGCCCCCCGACGGCCCGCCGATCTGCACCGCCTTGAAGCGCTTGTTGTTGCGGATGCCGCCGCCGATGTCGTAGACGACCTCGCCCAGGGTGATCCCCATCGGGACCTCGACCAGACCGCAGTTCACCACGTCGCCCGCCAGGGCGAAGACCTTCGTGCCCTTGCTCTTCTCCGAGCCGATCTTGGCAAACTCGGCGGCGCCGTTCAGGATGATGCTCGGCACGCAGGCGAAGGTCTCGACGTTGTTCAGCACCGTCGGCTTGCCGAAGAGGCCCTTCTGCGCCGGAAAGGGCGGCTTCGGCCGCGGCTCGCCGCGCCGGCCCTCGATGGAGTTCATCAGGGCCGTCTCCTCGCCGCAGACGAAGGCGCCGGCGCCCATGCGGATCTCCAGATCGAAGTCGAAGCCGGTCCCGAACAGCCCGCGGCCCAGGAGGCCGTACTCGCGGGCCTGCTTGATGGCGTGGTCCAGCCGGCGGATCGCCAGCGGGTACTCGGCCCGGACGTACAGGTACCCCTGCCGCGCCCCGATCGCGTAGCCGCAGATCGCCATCGCCTCGATGACCGCGTGCGGGTCGCCCTCGAGGATGCTGCGGTCCATGAAGGCACCCGGGTCGCCTTCGTCGCCGTTGCAGACGACGTACTTCGTGTCATTGACCTCGGCGGCGGTGAACTGCCACTTCATCCCGGTCGGGAAGCCGGCACCGCCGCGGCCGCGTAGGCCCGACGCCTTGATCTCCTCGATGATCTGCGCCGGCGTCATCGCGGTCAGCGCCCGCCCCAGGGCCTCGTAGCCGTCGGCCGCGATGTACTCGCGGATGTCCTCCGGGTCGATCA
>JAAYZO010000190.1 GCA_012514865.1 Lentisphaerota bacterium
CGGCCGCGGCCGCGCTCGAACTGCAGGTGGGTATTGCAGGTCCACGGGTCCTCGTGCAGGATGCGGCACTCGCCGGTATGGCGGTCGGCCAGGGCCACGGCGAAGCGCTGTGGCGCGAAGGAGACCGGGTAGGACCATGCCAGGTAGCGCTCGTCGCCGGAGAGGCACAGCCCGCCGCGGGCGAGGGCCTCGGCCGGCGCGGTGAGGGCCTCCTCGGCGCCGCTGATCAGGTCGACCCGGCGCAGCTCGCGCCGGCCGGGCGCCGTCTCGTGGCGGTAGTAGAAACGCCCTCCGGCCATGGTGCAGGCATTGCCGGCGCCGAGGGGGCGCTGCTCCCAGGTGCCGAAGTCGCAGGCGACGAAGTCCCACGGGTTGGCGGCGTCGTCGGGGCGCAGGCGCTGGAAGACGAAGCAGCTCGAGTCGGGCGGGCACCACGGGAACTCGCAGTAGATATTGCAGGCCGGCGTCGCCTCGTCGGTGGCCTGGTGGACCACGACGCCGTTGGGGAAGCGCTCGACACTGCCGATCATGGCGGACTCCTCCGGACTGTACCTACGGCCGACCGCGGCGCGGTGCTGTCGACGCCGCTGCGGCTCGTGGACGCATGCGCTTCCGTGGCCACCCGCGCTCCAGCGCCCATGGCCAGCGAGGCCTCGCCGCGTTCTGCCCGGCGCGCCCCGCGCCGGCGGGGCGGCTCCCCCTGGGATCGCCACTCTCCCGAGTGGCTCCCGTTCTGCCAATCGGGAGATTGGCGCGCCCGGGAGGTCCGCGCGGGCCGATCGCGGCCTCGACGTACGACTATAGGCCCCCCCGCCGGCTCTGCCAGCAGGCTGTCGCCTCCCCGTCGTCCAGTCCTCCCTTGTTCCCATCCCCGGGTGCCGCGCCGGGGCGGCCAGGGCTGATCGACGATCGCGTCAGCGCCCACCTGGCCACCCTGAAGGGGTGCCAGATCGTAGCCGGGGGTCGCCGAGAGCACGACCCCCGGAAGCGCGAACCCACAACCCACGCACCCTGAAGGGGTGCCAGAACCGGACTTTCAAACAGCCCTGCGGGGCGGCGCCCGGCGGTTGCCATGCGGTTGCCCGGGGGTATGGTGGGCCAGGCCGTGCCGCAGGGCGACAGGGGCCGCTCAGGGCGGCGCCGGCGCGGCAGACGATGCTCCACGCGGAGGACGACCCCACCATGCGTACGGTCAGCGACTTCGGTGCCCGCGGCGACGGCCAGGCCGACGACACCCAGGCCCTGCAGCGGGCTCTCGACGAGGGCGGCGGGCATCTGGTTCTGGCGCCGGGGACCTACCTGATCCACCGGCCGCTGCAGGTCGACCTGCGGCGCACCGGCCGGGTGGGCATCAGCGGCTCCGATGGCTGTGCCACTCTCGTCATGCGGGGCGCCGGTCCGGCCCTGAAGCTGGTCGGCTCGCACGAGGGCACGGCCAGCCCGCAGAGCCTGACCACGCAGGTCCTTCAGAACGAGCGCCTGCCGACCGTCAGCGGCCTCGAGATCGTCGGCGAGCACCCGGAGGCGGTCGGCATCCACCTCGAGGCGCTCTGGCAGCCGACCCTCAGCGGGGTGCATGTCCGCGACTGCC
>JAAYZO010000191.1 GCA_012514865.1 Lentisphaerota bacterium
AGCCCGCGGGCGACCTCGCCCTGGCCCTGGCGCTGTGCCGCGATGGCCGCGGCCAGGAGGCCCTCGAGCCGATCGCGCGCCTGCCGCGGGTGCTCCAGGAGCCCTTCCGCGCCCGCGCCGCCGCGGCTCAGAAGTAGGCCTGCGGCGCCGTCCGTGGACCACCCGGGCGGCAGGGCCGCGGGGACGCGGCCCTGGGGCTCCAGACACGGACGGACACGGACCCACACGGACGGACACGGACGGGCCCAGCGCGGGCTCTGCCCGCAACCCAGGGGGAGGGTGCGTCTGTGCGTCTGTGGACTGTACGTCTGTAGCCAGAAGCCTGCCCGGCGAGCAAGTTTCTGACGGATAGTAGTACAGACGCGATCTGCGGGCACGGGGCCGGGCCACGAGCCGCGGGAGTTGGGGGGCGGGGGTTGGCTCTACCGGGCGTCGGGCCTCGAGCGTCGGGCGTCCGGGGTCGGGAACTTGCCCGGAAAGCAGGTTCCTGACGGGCAGTAGTACGGACGGGCCCCGCCGGCGCCTCTCCTGGGAGCGCCGATCTCCCTTAAATCGGATCTTCTGTCACTGGCCGGGAACGGCCCGTGGCGGAAGATCCGCGGGGAAGCGCGTGCCGCCGAGGGACTGCTCGAGGGCCGCGCCGACGCGCAGGACGGCGGCCTCGCCGAGGGCCGGCCCGAGGATCTGCAACCCGATCGGCAGGCCGTCGGACGACAGACCGCAGGGCAGGCTCAGGCCGGGGATGCCGGCCAGATTCGCCGAGATGGTGTAGATGTCCGAGAGGTACATCTCCAGGGGCGAGGTCATGGCGCCGGCGCGGAAGGCCGTCGTCGGCGCCACCGGTGATAGGATCACATCGCAGCGCTGGAAGGCCTGTGTGAAGTCGTCGCGGATGAGGGCGCGGACCTGCTGGGCGCGGCGGTAGTAGGCGTCGTAGTAGCCGCTGCTCAGGACGTAGGTGCCGAGGATAATGCGGCGTTTGACCTCGGGTCCGAAGCCCGTGGCGCGGCTCTGGCAGTACATCTCCAGGAGGCCCTCGCTCTCGGCCTGGCGGTCGCGGTGGCCGTAGCGGATGCTGTCGAAGCGTGCCAGGTTGGCGCTGGCCTCGGCGGTGGCGATGATGTAGTACGAGGCGATGGCGTAGCGTGTCCGCGGCAGGGACACGTCGACCACCACGGCGCCCTGGTCGCGCAGTCGCGCGGCGGCGCCCTCGACGGCCTGGCGGACCTCGCTCGAGAGGCCCTCGACATCGACGTACTCGCGGGGCAGTCCGACGCGCAGGCCGCGCGCCGAGGCGTCGTCGAGGGCGGCCTCGAGGCCGCCGGCCGGCTCGGGGAGGGTCGTCGCGTCGCGGCGGTCCGGCCCGGCCAGGATATCCATGAGCAGCGCGGCATCGCGGACATCGCGGGTGATCGGCCCGATCTGGTCGAGGGACGATGCATAGGCGACGAGGCCGTAGCGCGAGACGCGTCCGTAGGTGGGCTTGAGGCCGACCACGCCGCAGAAGCCGGCCGGCTGGCGGATCGAGCCGCCGGTATCCGAGCCCAGCGCCGCGAGGGCCAGGCGGGCTGCGACCGCCGCCGCCGAGCCGCCGCTGGAGCCGCCGGGGACATGCGCCGGGTTCCACGGGTTGGCGGTGCGCTGGATCGCGCTGTTCTCGGTCGACGACCCCATGGCGAACTCGTCCATGTTGGTGCGGCCGTCCGGGATCATCCCGGCGGCGCGCAGGCGCTCGACGACGGTGGCGTCGTACACGGCGGTGTAGCCCGACAGCATCCGCGAGGCACAGCCGCAGGGCTGCCCGGCGACGCTGAGGTTGTCCTTGATGGCGATCGGCAGGCCGTCCAGGCGGCCCAGGGCCGCGCCGGCACGGCGCCGCGCGTCGGCCGCCGCGGCGGCCGACAGGACCGCGTCAGCATCGGCGTGGACGAAGGCGCGCACGGCGCCGTCGAGGCGCTGCCGGCGTTCCAGGAGGGCCGCGCACAGCGCCTGCGCCGTCACCTCGCCGCGGTCCAGGAGGGCCGCGGCCTCGTGCAGGGTAAGGTCATGCAGCGCGGTCATCGTCCCGAGGCCTCCTCGAGCACCGCCGGCACGCGCAGGTAGCTCTCGTTGACCACCGCCGGGGCGTTGGCCAGGACCGCGGCGCGGTCGAGCGACGGCTCGACGACGTCGTCACGCATGACATCGCAGCGCGGCATGGCCTGCGTCATCGGCTCGACGCCGTCGAGGTCCAGCTCGCCGAGCTGGGCGACGTAGCCGAGGATGGCGTCCAGCTCGCCCTGGAACTGCGCCACCTCGGCGTCGGTCAGGGCCAGGCGCGCCAAGGCGGCGACATAGCGCACGTCGACATGCCGTAGATCGGGCTGCTGTGCCACGGTTGTGGGTCCTTCTCGCCAAGGAACATACCGCCGGGGCCGACGCCGCACCGGCAGCGCCCGCCCCCATGGAAGCGGTTAATCTGTTCTCCGCGCCGCGGAAAGCAACCGCCGCCGAGGCGGTGGGCGGTTGCAGGGCGGTGGTGTGGTCCGGTTCTGGCACCCTTCAGGGTGCGTGGCGTGCAATCCGCGTTTCCGGGGGTCGGGCTGCGCGCGACCCCCGGCTACGATCTGTCATCCCTCCAGGATGCAGCGGCTGGCCATCGACGGTTCCGGGGGGGCAGAGTGCGCGTTCACGCGGATAGTGTGCGCCGCGGCTTCAGCCCGGCGCGGCACCTGATGTTGCCGCGGCCTGAAGGCACGCGGCACACTTCCGGCCAAGGCCGGTGCTCCGACGGGGAGGGCGCCGCGAGCGATGTGCCGCCGTGCCATATCCGGCACCCCACGCCGGTGGCTCCGCTGAAGGGGTGCCAGAACCGGACTTTCAAACAGCCCTGGGGCGGTGGCGCCGCCCCGGGGCGCGGCCGGCACGGCGCCATGAAGCGTGTACATTGTCGGGCGGTATGAGGTCGAGCGGCGTCTCGGCTCCGGCCGGTCCGACGACGGATGGCGGCAGGGGCTGCCAGGGCGGCTCTCGGCCTTTCTGCAGGACTGCGAACCGTCATCATCGAACAAAGGGTGCACGACCTTGCGCTTCCTGAGCCGTTGCGACGATGCGCCAGCCCTCATCTGCGGCGACCTGACGATCAGCCACGCGGCCCTGGCCGAGCATGTCCGGCGTTTTGCCGGTGCGCTGGGTCTCGAGGCCGGCAGCCGCGTCGCGATCAGCGCCGAGAACCGCCTCGAGTGGGTCTACGCCCTCTACGGCACCTGGCAGGCCGGCGGGGTGGCGGTGCCCGTCGATGCGCAGAGCACGGCCGAGGAGGTCGCCTACATCCTGGGCGACTGCCGTCCGGCGGTGGTGGTGGGTTCGCGTCAGCGCGAGGCGGTGCTGCGCGAGGCGATCGCGTCCTCCGGGGTGCCGTCGCGGCTGCTGCTCATGGACGACTACGACGCCAGCGCGGCCGCGGCGGGATCCGGGGCTGTGGACGAGGTCGACCCGGAGCAGACGGCGGCGATCCTCTACACCTCCGGGACGACCGGCAGCCCGAAGGGCGTCATGCTCAGCTTCGGCAACCTCCACAGCATCTACGACAGCATCTCGGTGACGGTGCCGATCTACCGCCCGGACGACCGCGTCCTGGCGCTGCTGCCCCTGCATCACATCCTGCCCTTGCAGGGCACCGTCCTGATGCCGCTCTTCATGGGCGCCACCTGCGTGTTCTGTCCGTCGATGCGCAGCGAGGACATCCTGGCGGCGCTGCAGCAGCACCGCGTGACCCTGATGGTCGGGGTGCCGCGGCTGTTCACGCTGCTGCGCGACGGCCTCCTGCGCAAGATACGGGCCAACGCCGTGGCGAGGGTGCTTTTCCGGGTGGCGCGGGCGGTCAACTCGCTGGGCTTCAGCCGGAGGGTCTTCAAGAAGGTCCAGGCGGCCTTTGGCGGGCACCTGCGCTACATGTGCTGCGGCGGCGCCGCCATCGAGGAGAGCGTGGTGGCGGACCTGCGGGTTCTGGGTTTCGAGGTCCTGACCGGCTACGGCATGACCGAGACCGCGCCGATCATGTCCTTCACGCGCCCGGGGGCGTACCGTGCCGGTGCGGCCGGGCAGGTGATCGCGGTCAACGAGGTGCAGTCGATCGAGGGCGAGATCTGCGTGCGCGGCGCCAATGTCATGAAGGGCTACTACCAGCGCCCCGCGGACACCGCCGCGGTAATCCGCGACGGCTGGCTTCACACCGGCGACCTGGGTCACCTCGATGCGGAGGGCTACCTCTTCATCACCGGCCGTCTCAAGGAGATCCTCGTTCTGCCGAACGGCAAGAAGATCAACCCGGAGGAGATCGAGGCCAAGCTGATGGCCTGGCCGGGGCTCCAGGAGGTCGCCGTGCTGCAGGACCGCGATGTCCTGCACGCGGTCGCGGTGCCGGATCTGGCCTGGCTCGGCGGCCAGGGCATCGTCAATATCGAGCAGTGGCTGCGCTGGAATGTCCTGGACCGCTACAACCGCCAGGCGGCGCCGAGCAAGCGCCTGCATGGCTTCAGCGTCGTCCGCGAGGGCCTGCCGCGGACGCGCCTGGGCAAGCTGAAGCGCCACGAGCTGTCGGCGCTCCTGGCGCCCCCGACCGAGCGCACGGGACCGGTCGAGGAGCCCGCCTCGGAGTGCTACGGCCTCCTGCGCGATTACCTCGCCGAGGCCGCCGGGCGGCGCGTCCGACCCGAGGACCACATCGAGCTCGACCTCGGTCTGGACAGCCTGGACAAGGTGGCGCTGCAGGTCTGGCTCGGGAGCACCTTCGGGGTGAGCATGAGCGAGGCGGACCTGAGCCGCTGCCTGACCGTGGCGCAGCTCGCCGAGCATGTCGATGCGGGGAAGACGCGCCAGGGCGCCGTCGAGTCGATTCCCTGGGGCCAGATCCTGCGCGAGAAGGTCGCCCTGCGTCTGCCGGGGCGCAGCCTGACGGCCGTCGGGGTGAACCGCCTGCTCGGGCTGCTGGCGCGGGGCTACTTCCGTCTGCAGGGCGAGGGCATGGAGAAGCTCCCGGACGGCCCCTGCATCATCGCGCCGAACCACCAAAGCGCCCTCGATGGCCTCTTCGTGACCGCATTTCTGCGCGGGCGGGCGCTGCGCAACACCTACTTCTATGCCAAGGCCGAGCACGTGCGGCGCTGGTGGGTGCGGTTCCTGGCCAACCACCACAACATCGTCGTGGTCGACATGAACCGCGACCTGAAGGCCTCGCTGCAGAAGCTGGCGATGATCCTGCGTGAGGGCCGCAAGGTGGTGATCTTCCCGGAGGGGACGCGGTCGCGTGACGGCTCGCTCGGGCAGTTCCGGAAGACCTTCGCGATCCTGGGCCGCGAGCTGCAGGTGCCGATTGTGCCGGTGGCGATCCGCGGTGCCTACGAGGCCCTCCCGGCCGGCGGACGCATCCCGCGGCCGTTCCGGCGCATCCAGGTGCGCTTCCTCGACCCGGTCTACCCCGCCGAGGAGAGCTACAGCAGCCTGGCAGACAAGGTCTTCCAGGCCGTGGCGACGGGCCTGCGCTAACCTGGATTATTCGCGAAGCGCGGATGCTTCGCTCATAATCCACTTGCGCCACAATGTATTGCGGCGCAAGTTTCGACGCGCGTCGCGGTGCGCCGCTTGCTCAAGGTTAGCCCTGAGCAAGAGGCCGCAAGTGCCTCGCGTCGAAGCCCGAAGGGTGGCCTGTTCACGAGCCGCCACTCGGCGCGTGAATAGGTCAGGCTAAGTCCCGCCGGGGGGTGTCGGCCGGTGTCGTGTGCCGGCTGCGACGGTGGCCTTCGCCACCGGCGAACGGCCCCGGGTCCCTCCCGGTCGGCATGGAAAGGACGCGTGTCGTGGATCTACTCGAGACGATGCTGACCGTGGCGCGCGAGGCCGGCGACGAGGCGCGTCGGCGCTGCGGCTGCCTGAGCCCGGATGAGCTCTTCCACAAGAGCAGCGTCGACATGGTCACCCGCGTCGACCGCGACCTCGAGGAGCGCCTGCGAGAGGGCCTTGGGAAGGCCTGCCCCGAGGTCGCGTTCTTCGGTGAGGAGGGCTCGTATGGCGCCCTCGACCAGGCCGAGCGCGTCTTCATCGTCGACCCCCTCGACGGCACCACCAGCTACATCCATGGGCATCCGTTCTACAGCATCTCGCTGGCCTACCGCGAGGCGGGCGTGACGCGTCTGGGCGTGGTGCACCTTCCGGCCTTCGGTGAGACGTACTGGGCTCAGCTCGGCGGGGGCGCCTTCCATGACGGCCGGCGGCTGCGCGTCTCCGACACCGCCGACCTGATCGAGTCGCTCGCCGCGACCGGCTTTGCCGGCGTGCGGGCGCGCCTGCAGCCCGACGGCCTGGCGCTCTTCAACGACCTCATCTACCGCCTGCGCGGCATCCGGCGCTGCGGCTCGGCGGCGATCGACCTGTGCTACGTCGCCGAGGGCCGCTACGACCTCTACTGGGAGCTCTATCTGCAGCCCTGGGACAGCGCCGCCGGTGAGCTGATGGTGCGCGAGGCCGGCGGCCGTGTGAGCGACCTGCGCGGCGGCGCCGACCACGAGGCGGAGCGCCACCTGGTGGCGAGCAACGGCCGCGTGCACGACGCCTTCCTGGCCGTGGCGGCGGGCTACCCGCTGCCGACAGCCTGACCCGACCGCAAGCAGGTTCACCGCGCGGCCGGTGAAGCGGGTCCACGGCCGGCGCTCTGACCCGACCTCGCCACCGTGGGCGACCTGAACGCCTTGTTCCCGGCCTGCTTCGGGCACGTTGCCGTGCGCCTCTGTCCCGCTTCTCCCTTGGCGATCCTGGCGGCTTGGCGAGAGCGAATCCGGGTCTCTCTTCTGAGCCCGGCCGGGCGGCCGGGCCGGTGCCGCGGCGAGGCGACGCGGGTGAGGTCTGGTGGACCTACTCCCCAGGTCTCGCGCTGTCGGCGCGGTGGCCGAGGACCTCGTCGAGGCTGCCGCTGCGGAAGCCCTGCAGGTCGAGGGTGACGTAGGCGAAGCCGCTGTCCTTGACGGCGGCGACGATCTCGGCGGCGTGCGCCATGACGACGTTGAAGGCGGCCGGGGCGACCTCGAGGCGGGCCACCGTGCCATGGCAGCGCAGGCGCATCGGCTCGGGGAGCCACTGCCGCAGGAGCGCCTCGGCGCGGCCCACGGCCGCGAGGCCATCGCGCGTGATCGGCTCGCCGTAGGGGAAACGCGTGGCCAGGCAGGCGTACGTCGGCTTGCTCCAGGTCGGCAGACCCAGCAGGCGGCTGGCGACACGGATCGCGGCCTTGCTGAAGCCCAGATCGGCGAGCGGGCTCGCCACGCCCAGCTCCTGGGCTGCCTGACGGCCGGGGCGGTAGACGTGCAGGTCATCGGCGTTGGTGCCGTCGCAGACCACGGCGAGGCCCTCCTCGCGGGCCAGGTCACACAGCCGGCCGAACAGCGCCTTCTTGCAGAGGTAACAGCGCTCGGGCGGGTTCTCACGGAAGGCCGGCTGGTCGACCTCGTCGACCTCGAGGCAGCGATAGCGCGCTCCGATCGCCTCGGCCAGGCGGCGGGCGTCGTCGCGCTCGTGCGACGGGTACATCGGCGACAGCAGGGTCAGCGCCAGGACGCGCTCGCCGAGCTCCTCGACGGCGACCTTCAGGAGGAAGGTCGAATCGACGCCGCCTGAGAAGGCGATCAGGGCCGAGCCGCGGTCGCGAAACCACTGCCGCAGCGCCGCCAGGCGCGTCTCGACGTCGCGGGTATCCGGGGTCGTCATGGGGGTCGTCCTCGGGGTTGCGGTGGCTGTAGGGCGGCCCCGCCGACGGCGCTCTCCGCCGCGGCGGTTGGACACCCCGGACTATAGCGCCACATCGGCGACCCGGGAGAGCGCCACTCGGCTCGTGGCGCCCACGTCCGCCCCGCCGGCGCCGGGCGAGTAGGTCCGCGGCGCCGTCCGTGGACCTCCGGGGCGCCGGCAGCGCCCAGGGGGCAAGATCACGCCCGCCGTGATCGCGGGGCTGCCGATCGTGTACGGTATGACCGAGGCGTCACCGCGGGTGCCGGCGGTCTTGCGTGGGGTGGGAGAGAGGAGAGGCATCGAGACCTCTCGAGACCTCTCGAGACCTGTCGATGCCTGCCGAGGCCTCTCGATAGGTCTCGCCAGGTCTCGATAGGTCTCGCCAGGTTTCGATAGGTCTCGCGAACAACCCAAAGGAACGATCCCATGAACTTCGACAGACCTGGCGGCTTCCGCTGGCTCGATTCCTGGGTGATGGGCAGCATCGTGCAGCTCGCGACCTTTCGTTTCTGCGAGCCAAGTTCGCCCGCTGGCTTGACGCCGATGACCACGAGGTGGTGGCCAACTGCCTGCTGATCCTCTTGAGCCGGACGATCAACATGCTCGGGCACCAGCTCCAGGCCCAGGGGAAGAGGTTCGCCGAGCAGGGCGGCTTCCGCGAGAAACTCACGCAGGAGCGCGTCGAGGCGCGCGGCAGACAGGAGGGCGCCCCGGAATGCCCCGACTGCGGCAAGCCGATGGCGCGGCGCAAAGCCGCCAGCGGCCCAAACGCCGGCACGGAGTTCTGGGGCTGCACCGGCTACCCCGCCTGCCGCGGCGTCCGGCCGGTGTGAGGCAGTGGTGGCGAGACAAGCCGAGCCCTATCGAACGCTCTCG
>JAAYZO010000192.1 GCA_012514865.1 Lentisphaerota bacterium
GCGACGAGCGGCGCTATAGTGCTCCCCTGACGGCCCGCGGGCCCGGCCGCACGCTGACGGCAAACCATGCAGGAGATCTCGCTGTGCTCTGTACCAGACGCCTGACTGCCCTGCTCACCCTGGGTCTCTCCACCATGCTGACCACCCTCCCCGCGGCCGCTGAGATCACCGTCCTCGACCGCCCCCTCTGGATCTTCCCCGGCCAGCTCTTCCGCGTCTGCCTGCAGCAGCCGGAGGGCTCCGGGACCCTCGCCGCCGCCACCCCGGCCAACCTCCAGGCCATCGACACCTGGGACCAGGACGCCATCCAGCGCTTCTACTACCGCGCCCTCGCCCCCGGCGAGGCCCGCCTCGCCTTCGCCGGCCAGGCCGGACGCCTCGCGATGACCATCGAGGTCATCCCCTGGAGTTCCCTGCACGACCCGCGCCAGCATGCCTCCATCGACCTGCCGCGCCTCTGGCCCCTCGGCAAGAGCGACTTCGATGAGGTCAAGTCCCGCCGCACCCTGCACTCCGATGCCGACCTGCAGGCCCTCAAGGGCGAAGAGCCCGGCCCGCTCGCACAGGCCTGGCTCGACCTCGATGACGAGGCCATCTACCAGATCGTCCCCGGGCCCTCCGTGCCGCGCACCTGCCTGATCGTCCTCGGCAGCCTCGAGGGCGGCGGCGTCGGCAAGGGCTGCCCGGTCTGCGGGACCGCCATCTATGAGGGCCGCAGCGGCTTCTATCCGTGGGTCATGGACCCCGAGAATCACCCCTGGAAGGTCGGCTGCCCGAACTGCAAGACATGGTTCCCCTCCAATGACTGGGCCAACGGCGACATGGACTCGGGGGACTTCCCCGACGACGGCTACGGCTGCGAACCCGCCACGCCCATCCGCGATGCCAACGGCCGCGCCTGGCGCTGGCCCTTCATCGCCTACTACCACCAGTGGCAGGCCTACATGAACACCCTCACCCCCGGCATCCTGCAGTCCGCCCGCGCCTTCGCCGCCACCGGCGACCCGCGCTATGCCCACGCCTGCGGCATCGCCCTGCTGCGCTACGCCGAGAGCATGGCCGACATGGCCGTCAATCTCAACCACCGCAAGATCCCCAACCGCGACGGCGTCTACAACGGCCCCGTCGGCGCGCCCATACCGGCTCGCTACGAACGCCTCGCCAGCACCTTCCTCTACATCCAGCCGAACTGGGATACGCCCCGCATGGAGAACTGCGCCCGCGCCTGGGACCTCATCTTCGAACACGTCGACCAGGACCAGGCGCTCCTCGAGTTCGCCCGCGCCCACCACCACCCCGAACTCCAGACCACCCGCGACCTCCGGCGCTTCCTCGAGATCGGCATCCTGCGCGTGCCCCTGCAGGCCTGCCTCGATAACGCCATCGCCAGGAACTACCCGCAGCAGGAGGTCACCGCCGCCACCCTCGCCCTCGCCCTCGGCACTCCCGCCGCCCTCGATATCGCCGACTGGCTCCTCAATGAACGCGGCGTCCGCTTCGCCCTCGTCAATGAGTACTACCGCGACGGCGGCGCCCATGAGTCGCCCAGCTACAACCATATACAGATCCGCGATATGGCGCGGCTCTTCGAAACCCTCGACGGCATCCGCACCCTCCACCCGGAACGCTACATCCCGCCACGATTCGTCTCCCCTCAGCAGGACCCGCGCTTCCGACTCCAGTATGACTTCCCCCTCGATTACACCCTCATCGGACGTACCTACCCCATGGTCGGCGACACCGGCAAGGGCGCCCGACCCGACCCGCTGCCCCTGAAGCCCGGCTACCCCTGCAACCCCACAGACTGGGCCAAGGCCTTCGCCCTCACCGGCGACCCGCGCTTCGCCCTCGCCTACGCCGGACCCGACCCCGACGCCGTCCAGGCCATCGCCGACCCGGCCCTGCGCCAGGCCGCCGCGACGGCACGGCAGCAGCACGGCCCCTGGGAGAAACTCCCCAGCCTCATCCAGGATGGCTACGGCCAGGCGATCCTGCGCTCCGGCAGCGGCGACCAGGAACGCGCCCTCTGGATGCGCTACGGCCGCGCCCCACAGCACGCCCACCCGGATATGCTCACCTACGGCCTCGCCGCCTTCCAGCGCGACTGGCTCCCCGAACTCGGCTACCCCGAGGGCTGGACCTACGCCCGACACTGGGAGTCCAACTGGGGCACCCACTACGCCACCAAGATCGAGGGCGTCTCGGCCTGGGACTTCGCCAAGGGCGAACTGACCACCTTCGCGGCCACCGCGCCGGCACAGGTCGCCGCCGCGGAATGCACCGCCGGACAGGGCCCGAATGCACCTTTCCGCCAACGCTCCATCGCCCTGATTGACCTCTCCGATACCGACTTCTATGTCGTCACCGTCGAGCGCGTCCGCGGCGGCACGCGCCACGTCATGAGCTTCCACGGACCCGATGGCGAGGCCACCATCGCCGGCGTCACCCCGCAGCCCGGCGGCGGCTCCGCCGCCGGCGAGGCCGTGCCGCACATGGACATCGCGGCCGCCACCCGCGCCGACAAGGAACTCGGCGCCCTGGCCCTCATGCGCGAACCGTCCCGCGCCCGCATCGACGGCCCCTGGAGCCTCACCTACGGCCTGCGCGACCAGGAGGACCTCAGCCTCGAGGTCCATGCCCTCGAACCCCGCCAGGGCGACCTCACCCTCGCCAAAGGCCGCGCCCCCGGCGGCCGCTCCGCCTACGACATCACCTGGGCACTGCTCGAGAACCGCAGCGACCCGGCCCCCCTCCGCCAGCAGTACCTCCACCTGCTCCACCCGCGCGCCGGCGCCGCCCGACTCGACCGCGTCGAGACCATCCCCATCGCAGCCGACCCCGCCGACGGCGACTTCCCGCCCCTGGCCCTGCGTGTGACCGCCGGCGACACGGTCGACTGGATCGTCCTGCAGCACGGCCGCCGCCGCGAGGTCACTGTCGAAGGCATCACCACCGACGCGGAGTTCGCCCTCTGGCGCGAACGCCGCGGCAGCCTGGCCGGCGCCGTCCTCGTCCGCGGCACCCGCCTGCAGCGGCAGAACCACGGCCTCACCCTCACCGAAGCCGAGTTCCGAGCCACCATCACCGCCTGCGACTGGGCCGCCAATTCCATCCTCGTCGCACCCGCACCGCCCCAGGGCATGGCCCTCGTCGGAAGGCACCTGCGACTCCACAATGACCTCGGCTCGTCGACCTCCTACCGCATCCGCGCCGCCACCACCGAGGGCCAGGCCGTCCGACTCCACCTCGACCACGACCCGCGCCTCGGCGAGGGCTTCGTCAAGGCCTGCGAGGATGGCCGCATCCTCGGCACCACCGGCCTCCGCCTCGCCGGCTGGCAGTACTACAGCGGCAAGACCGTCGCCAATGAAACCGGCACCGCCTGGCGACGCCTGCGCGATACACACCAGGCCCGCGACCTCGTCGTCGAACCGCTCGACGGCCAGCCCGTACCCGCCGCCGTTCTCATCAACGAGTTCAGCGACGGCGACGCCGATGGCCTCACACGCTACGTCATCTACGACTACGGCCCAGGCGATGCCGTCACCCTGGAGAACACCGCCACGCTCACCCTGCCATGACCATGACGCCCGGCCGCCGCGGTCGCGGCCGGCCAGCACAGCTACGGAGAACCTCGCCATGATCGCCGCCGGACTCGTCTCAATCAGCTTCCGCGCCCTCAGCCCCCGCGCTGTCGTCGACCTCGTCGCACGCTCACCCCTGCGCGGCATCGAGTGGGGCGGCGATGTCCATGTCCCCCACGGCGACCGCGGCCGCGCCGTCGAGGTCGGCGCCATGACCCGCGAAGCCGGCCTCGCCGTCGCCGTCTATGGCTCCTACTACCGCGCCGGCGAGGCCGCCGGCGAGGCCGGCAACCCCGACTTCACCGCCGTCCTCGAGTCCGCCATCCTCCTCGGCGCCCCGACCATCCGCGTCTGGTGCGGCCGACAGCCCAGCGCCGCCGCCTCACCCGAGTACCGCGCCCGCGTCACCGCCGACCTCGCCCGCATCGGCGACCTCGCCGCGCCCCTCGGCATCGCCGTCACCTGCGAACACCACGCCCATACCCTCACCGACTCGGCAGACTCCGCCCGACAGCTCTACCGCGACCTCCTCGGCGCCAATGTCCAGCCGAACTGGCAGCCGGTGCCGGATGCCGCCCTCGCCGACAACCTCGCCATCCTCGGCGACCTCGCCCCCAGACTCGCCAATGTCCACGCCTTCCACTGGCTCGTCCAGCCCGGCTCGCGACAGCGCCTGCCCCTCCAGCAGGGCCACGCCGAGTGGCAGGCCTACTTCCAGGTCGTGCGCCAGACCGGACGACTCCACTGGACCCTCCTCGAATTCGTCAAGGACGACTCCCCGGAGCAGTTCCTCCAGGACGCCGAGACCCTCCACGCCTGGCTCTCCGCCCCGGCCAGGTAGATCCCGCGAGCCGAGCGCGATCACCGACGCCGTCCACAGCACCCGCCAGAGCGGCCGTGGAGATGGCACTGCGTCTGGGGATCACGGCGACACCGGGACACGATGCGCACCGGAGACTGCCCGCACCGCACCGGACGCGCCGCAGGCGGAAGACCCCTGCTGACTCCAACGGGAGATCGACGGCAGAGCCTTAAGTCTCAAGTAAACAGGATCTTCCGTTACTGGCAGGCAACGGCCACCGACGGAAAGGCCGTCAGCACGACAACGGCACTTCCGCCTCCGTCGAGACCCGCCCGGCCGCGGCCCGGAGGTACACATCGAAACGGCTGCCGTGCCCCAGCGCACTCGTCACCCGCACCGCCCCGCCGTGGCGCTGCACGATCCCCGCCAAGGCCGCCAGGCCCAGGCCGCGACCCAGAAAACGCGTCGTGAAGAACGGGTCGA
>JAAYZO010000193.1 GCA_012514865.1 Lentisphaerota bacterium
CAGATCGTAGCCGGGGGTCGCGCGCAGCCCGACCCCCGGAAACGCGGATTGCACGCCATGCACCCTGGAGGGGTGCCAGAACCGGACTTTCAAACAGCCCTGCCGCGGCGCCCGCAGCGCGGCAGCCCGCGGTCGGACGCCGGTCAGACCGGTCTGACCTGTCTGACCTCCCGGAGCCTGGGGCCGGGGTGCCGCGCGGATGGCGGCGGGTCGGGCCGTCCTACGGCAAGGTGTAGGCCCACTCGATCAGGGCGCCGACCAGGGCATCGCGCTCGGCGCTGCTGGCGCAGCCGGTGGCCACGGCGATGACCTGCCGCCCGGAGCGCTCGCAGGTGGCGACGAGGCAGTAGCGCGCCTTGTCGGTGAAGCCGGTCTTCATGCCATTGACCCCTGGCACCCGCCCGATCAGCCGGTTGGTGGTGACCAGTTGTGTCTTCTTGCCGTCGATGCGCGGCTCGAGGTAACTCACCCGGGTGGAGCTCAGTTCGATCACCTCGGGGTAGGCCATCAGACGGCCGGCCAGGTAGGCCATCTCGATGGCGCTGCCGCTGTTCTCGGCGTTGGTCGGGCCTTCGGGCAGGCCGTGCGAGTTGTGGAAGGTGAAGTTCTGCAGGCCCATCGCCGCGGAGGCCTCCTGCATACGCCGCAGGAAGGCCAGCTCCGAGCCAGCCAGGTGCTGCGCCAGCAGGAAGGCGGCGTCGTTAGCGCTGTGGATCAGGGTGCAGCGCAGGATGTCCTTGAGCGAGAAGGTCTCACGCGGATCCAGCCAGACCTGGCGACCGCCGACCAGGGCGGCCTCGCGCGTCACCGTGATCGGCGTGCTCAGCGTCAGGTCCGGGCGGCTGCGGAGTTCCTGCATGACCACCAGGACGGTCATCATCTTCGTCAGCGAGGCGATGGGCACCGCCCGGGCCTCGGCCTTGCCCCAGAAGAGCCGCCGGCTCGACCAGTCGACGAGGACGCCGCTGCGACAGGCCGCGGCGGCCGTCTCGAGCTTGGCCGGCAGGGGCCGCTGCGCCGGGGCAAAGAACGTCGGCGAGAAGGCCGGCACGCCGCTCGACGTGCCCGCGGCGGCTCTGCCTGGCGTCGCGGCCGGCGTCGTCGACGGCGCCGCGACGGCACCCCCGGCCGCGCCCGCCGGCGCTCCCGACGCCGACGCCGCGGCGGCACCGCCCTGAGCACCGGCCACAGCCTCGCGACCGCGCCACGGCCCGAGGAAGAGCCCCAGCACCGCCACATGCGCCACGATAACCGCCAGACCGATCCAGTACTTCATGCCACCTCGCGCCCGGCCTTCCTGGGCGCCCTCCGGCCACGACGCCGCGGCCGCGGCCCCGTCGGGGCACTCTCGGCGGCGTCGGGCTGCGGACAGCCCTCAAGGCGCTCCTCAGGCCAATCACAGACGCGCCCGAGCAGCGTGTAGAGTTCCCGACCATACTTGTACTCAGGGTGCCGCGCCAGTCGTGTCAGGCGCAGACGCTGCGACAACCGCGGCAGAAGCAGGATCATATCACGGACACGCGCCTGGAAGAAGCGCGAGACCGGGAAGGGGTGGAAGAAGTCCTGGATGACCTGCCGGCAGCCGCTGTCGCGGGCCGGGTCGTGTTCCCAGAGGTCGTCGGCCGAGGGTCCGCCCAGGCGGCTGATGACATAGGGCAGGCAGGCGGTGGCCAGGGCCAGGGCTTTCGACGTGGAGTAGCCCCCGGTCGCCACACAGCGGTCGCGCTCGGCCAGGAGACGGCGCGTGCGCTCGCCCACCGGCGTCGACCAGATCGAGGCCAGTTTCGGCCAGTAGTGCGGCAGCAGGCCGTAGGCCTCGAAGGCCTCCAGGACCGCCAGCGATCGGCTCGTCGCCAGGATCTTCAGGAGCTCCTCAAAGAGGCGGTTCTGGCTGGCCAGGCCGATGCGGTCAACCCGCGCCCGCAACGCCGCCTCGAGATCCTCATCGAGATGGAAGTCGAACTGCCCAACCAGCTTCAGCGCCCGCAACATGCGCACCGGGTCCTCTTCCAGACGCGTGGCGGCCACGCCGATGGCACGGGCACGGCGCTCCTCCAGATCGCGCACACCGCCCACCATGTCGATGATGCCGCGCCCGCCGACCGGGTCGTAGTAGAGGGCGTTGACGGTCAGGTCACGGCGCTCGGCATCCTGCTCGAGGGTGCCGTACTCGTTGTCGCGCCAGATCATGACGCCGTCGTCGTCATGGTGCTCGCGGCGTTCGTCTTCGGAGGGGGCGCGACGGAAGGTGCTGACCTCGTAGATCTCGGAACCGGCGTAGACGTGCACCAGTCGGAAGCGCCGGCCGATGATGCGCGACCGGCGCCGGCCAAAGACGCGGCGGACGTCCTCGGGTGTCGCCGCCGTGGCGATGTCGTAGTCCTTCGGCGTCAGGTCCATCAGCAGGTCGCGCACGGCGCCACCCACGATGTAGGTCTCGAAGCCGTTGGCCACCAGATGCCCGACAATCTCGCGGACCGCCGGACGAATTTTCTCACGGATCGGCATGATCGGCTTGGCCGCGGGCGCTGGTCCCGGCAAGGCCGCCGCCCGGGTGCTCAGGCACCCAGCGGCAGTTCCGGTTGCCGCTGCCGCCGGTCCAGAACCTGCGCCACCGGCGCAAAGGAGCGGCGATGCAGCGAACAAGGCCCAAGACGGGCCAGTGCCGCGCGATGTTCCCCTGTAGCGTAGCCCTTGTGTCGCTCAAAACCATAGCCAGGATAGGCCGCCGCCAGACGCACCATCAGGGCGTCACGGTAGACCTTGGCAACGATGCTCGCCGCGGCGATGCTGGCGCTGCGCGCATCGCCATGGACGATGAAGGCCGCCGGGACCGGCAACCCCCGCAGCGGCAGGCCGTCGACCAACGCGTAGTCGGCCAGCCCGCCGAGACAGTCCAGCGCCTGCTGCATGGCCTCGACCGTGGCGCGGAGGATGTTGATCTCATCAATGCGTGCGGCCGACACCGCGCCAATGGCCGCAACCACGCCGGGAGTCCGCAACAGCGCCGCCGCGAGCGCCTCGCGCTGCCGCGGCCGCAGGGCCTTGGAGTCGTCCAGAGGCAGGGAGATGCCCCCGGCCGGCAACCGCACCGCCGCCGCCACGACCGGACCGGCCAGCGTGCCGCGGCCGACCTCGTCCACACCGACGACAGCCCGGAAGCCCTCAGACTGGGCCTGCCGTTCGTAGACGTAACGGTCCGCCGCGGCCGTGTCGACCGGCGCCTGGGCGCCCTGCCGGGCTCGACTCACGACTCGACCTGACGCTCCTTGACACGGGCGGACTTGCCAACCATGTCGCGCAGGTAGTACAGCTTGGCGCGGCGGACGCTGCCGTGGCGGACCACGGTCAGGCCGGCCAGACGCGGGCTGTGCAGCGGAATGACGCGCTCGAGGCCCTGGCCAAACGAGACGCGGCGCAGGGTGACGCTCTCGGCGATGCCCTCGCCGTGACGGCCGATGACAGTGCCGGTAAACGCCTGCACGCGCTCCTTGCCGCCTTCGACAATGCGCATGTCAACCTGAACGGTATCCCCGATCGCGAACTCGGGAATCTCGCTCTTCATGTTCTCGCGGTGGATCTTCTGGATCTTATTCATGGCCTGTCTCCTCATGGCGCTGCAGCAGCTCGGGCCGGCGGGCCGCAGTCCGCAGCAGGGACTGCTCCCGGCGCCACTGTTCTATGTTGCCGTGGTCGCCCGACAGCAGCACCTCGGGCACCCGCATACCCCGGAATTCCACTGGCCGCGTGTAGTGCGGATACTCCAGCCAGCCGTCACGCCCAAAGGACTCGTCCTGACTCGACTCGTCCGCACCCAGAACACCCGGCAGGAGGCGTATGACCGCATCGGCCACCACCACTGCCGCAATCGTGCCGTTGGTCAGCACATAGTCGCCCAACGACAGCTCTTCGTCCATCACCGCCTGACAGGCCCGCTCGTCGACGCCCTCGTAGTGGCCGCAGACCAGCACCAGGTGGGCCGCCCCGGCCAGACGCCGGGCCGTCACCTGGGTGAAGGGCCGGCCCTGCGGCGTCAGCAGGACCACATGCGACCCGGCACCGCGCACGCTCTCCACCGCCGCCACCAGCGGCTCGGGCTTGAGGACCATCCCGGCACCGCCGCCGTAGGGCGTGTCGTCCACCGTACGGTGCCGGTCCCGGGTGAAGTCACGCGGGTTGGTCGTCCGGACCGTCACCAGACCGCGCTCCTGCGCCCGCCCCACGATGGACTCCCGCAGGGGCCCTTCGCAGATGCCCGGGAAGAGGGTGACGATATCCAGGAGCATGCCGCGGCGTCAGTCCTGCACTTCGACACTGACGCGCTTGCCCACGCGGCCGCCGGCGCCGTTGGCCAGGGCCCGTATGGCAGCGATCGTCTTGCCGTTCTTACCGATGATCTTGCCGATGTCTTTCTTCTCGCAACTGACCGTAATGACCGTACCGCGGTCGTCGTCGGCCGTGCTGACGCGCACCTGCTCGGGGCTGCCGACCAGCGAGCGCACGACGTAGGAGACAAAACCCTCGATCCCCTCGCCGACGGCGCTGTCGACCGAAACCGCCGCCGCCTGCGCCGCGACGCCACCGGCCGTGTCGGCCGGCCCGGCGTCGGCCGCGGCAGCCGGCGCCCCGAAGAGCTTCTTAAGCAGTTGTATCATGGTCCGGTTCCGTGGCTGCCGCTCAGGCGTCGGCCGGCGCGGGTGCCGCCGCCGGAGCCTCAGCCGCCGCGGCGGGCTTCGACGCGGCCTTCGCGACGCTCGGACGGGCATCGAGGGCCACGCCGGCACGCGTGCGCTTGATGATCGCGGCAACGGTCTCGCTGGCCTGGGCGCCACAGGCGAGCCAGTAGTCCGCACGCTCCAGGTCAAGACGCTCGGTCTTGTGACGCGGGTCGTACATGCCGATGATCTCGATGAAACGACCGTCGCGCGGACTGCGGACGTCCGTGACGACGATGCGGTGCGAGGGCTCGTTGACCTTGCCCGACCTGCGAAGTCTGATCTTGACTGCCATATCGTCCTGCTTCCTTACCTCAACTGCCCCAAGGGCCTGCCTTCGCACCGCCGCCTGCCGTCGGCACGCGGCCCGGACGGCCGGGGCGGCCCGCCGCTGTCCCGAGGCAGCCGTCCGACAGGCCGCGACCCGTCGATGCGGCGCCGTCCCGGCACCACCCCGACGAGCGGCGGCCGGAGACCACGGGCACCGGCCACGACATCTCAAAGCCAAGTACTATACACTGCACCACCCGAGCGGCAAATGAGAGCCCGACCCAAGCGGGCACTTTCCCGCCGGCGCCACCCGCGCCGCAGGGCTGATCGACGATCGCGTCAGCGCTCCCCTGGCCACCCTGCAGGGGTGCCAGATCGTAGCCGGGGGTCGCGCGAGAGCACGACCCCCGGAAACGCGAACCCACGAACCGCGCACCCTGAAGGGGTGCCAGAACCGGACTTTCAAACAGCCCTGCCCGCGCCGACGCCACCGGGCTCACATCATGCCGCTGAGCTGACGCTGCAGCTCCGTCTGAAAGTCGCGCAGGTCGTCCTGCGTCGGCCGGGCGCTGCCCGGGGCGGGGTTCAAGCCAAGACGGCCCATGGTATCGACGAACCACTCGGCCTTCGCACCCGAGGCGAAGACCACATCGCCGCTGATGGCAGCGCCGGGCCGGACCAGCTTGCTGATGCTCACCGTGGTCCGCCCCCGGCCGGGCGTGTCAGCGTCGAGGTCGTCGGCAGCGTCGTCGTCGTCGGCAGCGCCGAGATCGTCGTCAGCGGCCGCGAGGTCGTCCGCCGCAGACGCCGGCTTCTCGGGCTTCTCCGGCTTCTCCGGGCCCCAGTCCACCGGCAGCTCCGCTGCCAGCAGACGCAACTCCAGGTAGGTCATCTGGAGGCCGTACTCGCTCTTGAGCAGCTTCTGCAGGTCGGAGAGGCTCATGCCCTCGCCGAGCTTGCGCGCGATGAGCTGGTTGCGTTCCTGGTCGGTCATGCAGGCACCCCTTTGGTTGGCGTGGCACCGCGGGGAGGCCGCGCACGGCCCCCCCGCGGTCCGGGCTCAGCGGCCGCTGAGCTTGGCGATGCGACCACGGACTTCGGCCGCGAAGCGGTCCATGTAACCCGCAATGAACGCCTGCGGGCAGAGCGAGGGATCGGTCACCAGCGGGGTCATGTCGATGGCGAAGGTCAGCCCTTCGGAGTCGTCGACGCCGTGCGAGGCGAAGTAGGTGGCATTGGCGCGGCGGCGGCCCATGGTGGCCAGGTCGTAGCGCTTGCCGCCGGCGATCTGCGAGTCGAAGACCCCGAGGAGGGCCGCGGCGAGGTTCTCGTGCGTGTCGACGCGCAGGGGCGTCTTGTCCTGATCGCAGAGCCAGTCAAGGTCACGCCAGACTTCACAGCCCAGGAGGCGCTGCGGACGCGCCTCAGCCGGGACCTGGCGCAGGGCCTGGATGAGCTTCAGCACAACGCCGACGTGGGTGTCATGCTTGTCGGCGAGGTTGTGCGTGTAGATCACCTTCGGACGCGCTGCCGTGATCAGCGCCGCCAGGTCGGCTACCGGGCCGTTGTCCGTCGGGCTCTTCACTGCCGCCGAGGTGTAGTCGAGCAGCGCCAGAGCGCCATACTCGCCGACCACGGCCGCCTTCTTCTGCTCCTGGCGGCGCACCTGGCACATCTGCTCGTCGGTGTAAGACGCGTACAGGCCGCTGCGCGCCGAGCCGCTGCCGTTGGTCACGACGGTGCCGGTGAACCAGGCATCCTGGCGGCCGAAGGCCTCCACGATGCCATGGTAGGCCAGGATCTCCATGTCATCCTGGTGGGCGACCACGGCCATCGCCGTGGTCCGGCGCAGGGCGGCGTCGACGGCCAGCCCGTCGGGCACGAAGATCTCGGCACTCGGATTCTTCAGCTTCATCATCAGGGTCCTTACGTCTGACGCCGGCCGGCCTCGCCGACCGGCGTCGCGGGATTGGGGTCTCTCGTTCAGGGTCTCGTCGACCTCACGTGCGGATCACCGGCAGGCTGGCCGCGGCGGCCGCCTGGCCGTGGCGCTTCTCGCGCTCGTCGGGCTCGTAGAAGTGGATGCGCTCGGCCAGCTCCGGGAACTCGCCGGCCAGGACACGCCGGGCCTCCTCGAGGATGACCTGGCCGCCCTCGCCGGTCATGACGCGGCCGAGGACCTCGATATGGCGGATCGGCGTGTAGAAGTCGCAGAAGTGCGCCACCGAGTAGCCGAAGTAACGCCCGATCGTCTCGTAGATGCGGCGAGCCCGCGCGTCGCCCTTCACCATCAGCTCCTGGACCCGCGCCAGGCGCGCCGGCAGGGCCTCGGCCGGGATGTCGGGCATGACGATGCCGGCAGCCGGAATCAGGCGCCCGACCGCCTGCTGCGAGAAGTAGTTCGCGCCGACGCCGCGGTCACGCGACCACTCGTCAACCGCCGCCGACGGGCTGAAGTCGACCGGCGCGAAGGCCAGCTCGTTCATCCAGCCCTTGATTCGACGGGCGTCGTCGACATAGCCGCCGGCCAGGCTCGAGCCCATGGCCAGGCCCAGCACGGCGCCATCCTGGAGGCTGATGGCACCCGCCAGGGCGGTCACGTCGCCGTCATTCTCGAGGCGCAGCGGGATGCCCCAGTCCGCGCCGATGCGCTGGAAGAGCGGCGCCGCCTCGGTCTCGAAGCGCTCGCGCGGGGTGATGCCGCGGAACAGCGAGGCGACGCGCACGCGGCCGTTGACATAGACGCCGGCCGAACTGCCGCCGATGCCCTCGATGACCGCCTTCGGGTCGACCGCCCGGATCGCCGCCTCGGCGTGCTTCAGGATCTCCATGATCTTGCTGTAGTGGTACTGGATGTCCGTCTGCGGCTTCGGATCCCAGACGTACTCCTCGCTCAGGATCGGCGTGCCGTCGGCCTTCAGCGCCAGCTTGCCATCCTTGACCACGGCCACCTTCCGGTCGCTGGCACCGAGGTCGAAGCCGATGCGCCAGCCGGTCCAGTCCAGGTCGACGTCGGCGCCGGCCCCGGCCGTCGCCGGCGGCACCCGGTCGGCGCTGGTCGCCACGAACTCCATCTCGCGCTCGTAGGTCTGGTCGCCCCAGAACTCGGCGTCGAAAGCGCGCGGGCCGGTGTGGGTGTAGCAGGACTGCAGGTAGCGCACCAGCTCGACCGGGCCGCCGATGGTGATCTTCCAGCCGCCCCACTGCCAGAGCAGGAACTTCAACAGCCGCTCGACATAGAAGAAGTTCGCCGCCGCCCGCGGGTGGCTCATGGCGAACACCCGCGTGTCATAGCGGTCCACGCGGCCCTGGTCGCGCTCGACCGCGATCGCCAGCGGCACCGCCGCGCCGGACGCATCGACCTCGGCCAGGAAGGCGCGATTGGCCAGCACCGGGGGCCTGAACTCAGGGTCGAGCACCGGCTCAAAGCGGGGTTTGATCAGGTTGAAATACGACTTCATCGGCCTGTCCTCCTAGGCTGTAACCGCGAACGCCACACACCATGGCGCCGACCCGGCGACTGCTCAGCGATACCGTGCGACGATGCCTTCCATGGCCTCGGACTGCGCTTCCATGTGGCGCACCATCTGGAACTGCGTGCGGGCGCGGTCCAGGTTGTGGCCCGGCCGGTGCGTCTTGAAGTAGACATCCCCCTGGAGGTAGTCGGTGAGGAAGCGTATGCCGATCTCGAAGGTGATCAGCCGGCCGCTGAAGGCGAGCTGCTCGATCTCGGCCGGCACCAGGAAGTCGCGCGCCGCCTCGAGGTAGCCCTCGACCAAGGCCTCGAACATGTCGATCTGGAAGCGCACCTTGCTCAGATCGCGCTCGTCCTCGGCGGCGGTGCCCGTGGTGGTGCGGATCTGGTCGCCGAAGTCGTAGAGGACGGTCCCGGGCATGACGGTGTCGAGGTCGATGACGCAGATGCCGCGCCCGTCCTGGTCGTCGATCATGACGTTGTTGATCTTGGTGTCGTTGTGGGTCACGCGCAGGGGCAGCCGTCCGGCGGCGATGCCGTCGACCAGGACGCCGGTGCTGGCCTTGCGGGCCAGGGCGAACTCGATCTCGGCAGGGCACGACGCGGCGCGGCCGGCGGCGTCGGCGGCGATGGCCGCCTCGAGGCGCGCAAAGCGGTCCGGGGTGTGATGGAAGAAGGGGATCGTCTCGTGCAGGGTCGGCTCCGGCAGGTCCATCAGCAGCTTCTGGAAACGCCCGAAGGCCATGGCCGCCTGGCGGGCCATGTCACGGCCGCGGACCTCGTCGTAGGTGCGCGCGCCGGTGATGAAGATGTAGGTGCGCCAGAAGTTGCCGTCGGCATCCTCGAGGAAGGCCTTGCCGGCACGCGTCGGGATGACCGTCAGGGTCTCACGGCGCAGGTCGCTCCCGGGCAGGGCCGCCAGACGGCCGCGCACGTGCTCGGTCACCCGCAGGATGTTCTCCATCAGCGCCGGGACGTTGGTGAAGACGCGGTGGTTGATGCGCTGGATGATCCAGGGCACCACGGCCTGGCCCTGGCGCAGGCGCACCAGGTAGGTGTCGTTGATATGGCCGGTGCCGTAGGGCTGGGCGTCGACGAACTCGCCCTCGAGGTCGAACTGCGCCACCACGGCCTTCAGATCATGCTTCATCGCTGCTGCTCCACACTCGTATCCCAGACAGGCAGCGCCCGTCTGCCTCAGCCCCAGAGATCCCGCGGATAGACGCCGGCGTCGATCAGCTCGGACAGGCGCTGGACGACCATGGCGCGGTCTTCCTTGTACGTCATCCCAAACCAGTGCTCGTCGGTCTCCAGAACCGCCGTCCGACAACGCCCGCGCTTGACCAGG
>JAAYZO010000194.1 GCA_012514865.1 Lentisphaerota bacterium
CGGGTCGAGGCTGTACACCACCTCGTCGTCCTCGAGGACCTCGAGGCTCGCCAACGGGCGGTCCGCGACGACCTCGGCCCGGACCGTCACCCCGCCGTCGACGCCCTCGGCACCGCCGGCCAGGGTCGCGGTCGCCGTGCTCGGCCGCAGGACATCGCGCAGGGGCATCTTGGCCCACTTGGCATCGGCGTTCTGGCCGACCCGCAGCAGGCAGTGATGCAGGCCCTCGCCAAAGACCGCGCCCTCGGCACCCGGCCAGCCCTCGATCGTGATCTCGGGACGGACCGCCCGCACCCGCGCCAGCGACTCGCTGCCCAGGCGCAGGGTGACGTCGTGCAGGCGCCCGGCCTCGAGCACCGCCGGCGGGAAGCTGTGCACCGCCGCGCCGGCCGTGTCCCGCAGAGTCACGCCGACGCGGTACGACCCGGCGCCGCTGCCGTCGGGGATGTTCAACAGCTCGATCTCGAGGGCCTCGCCCAGGACGATCGCCTTCCGGAAGCTCACCACCAGATTCGGCAGGCGCGTGTCGTCGCCGGCCAGCGGCGACAGCTCACGGCCCTTCACCCCGGCCATCAGGCAGCGCACGATCCGCAGCGTCGACAGCCCGTTGCAGACCGTCGGCCGGAAGCTCGTGTTCTCGTTCTGCTCGTCCCACTCCGGCAGGATCACCACGTCCGGCCGCGCCGCCAGGGCCGTCTCGAGCGACTGCCGCAGGGTCTTGGTGCCGTCCTCCTGCAGCCCGAGCGAGAGGTCGGCGTTGTAGTGCGAGACATAGGCGCTCAGGCCGAAGAGCTTGCCCCGATGCGCCGGCTCGGCCAGGACGCTCTTGAACACCGGTATGAAGACCTCGCGGTAAAAGCCCTCGTCGAAACGCCGGCGGTCGTCGTACTTCTTGAAGGCCGCCGGGTAGTTGAAGTAGATCCCGTCGCAGACCGCCAGGTAGGCCCGCAGACGCGCCTTGATTGCCTCCAGCTCCACCGGGTCGATCGGCTCACCCGCGGTGTACCCCGGCCGCAGCGCCACCGGCGCCGTGATCGACGGCAGGAAGGCAAAGCAGTCGCCATGGCGCTCACGCAGCGCCGACAGGATCTCGCGCCACTGCTCGGGCGTCAGGCCGTCGGCGCCATACGAGGTGATCAGCAGGCGGTCGCCCACACGCGCTGCCTGCGGACAGGCCAGCGCCGCCGTCAGCGCCGCCGACTTGCCCTCGAGGTCGGTGCTGCCCACGAACTCGCCAAGGACCCCGAAATCCGCCGGCGCGATCTCGGTGATCATCTCGAAGACGCCCATGCGGCCCTTGGTCTCGGGGAAGAACGCGAAGCCGTCGAGGTCGTAGCGCTGGCCGATCTCGACGACGCGACGGAAACTCGCCAGGGGCGTGACATGCGGCGTCGGCTGACGCAGCGAGCGGTCCAGGTACAGCGGCCGGTCGATCCAGCCGCGCGTGTAGTTGTTCCCCAGGCCATACTTGACCTGCGCCCGCGAGTAGACCAGCGGCCGCGGCAGCACCGGCTCGCGACCCGCCCCCTCGGCCTGGAGCTGCGCGAGCTGCTCACGCAGACGCGCCCGGCCCGCCTCCGCGGCCGCCGCCGCCGCGCGGGCGCTGTCGACCAGCTCGACGCCGAGCACCTCCACCCGCGCCGGGCCGCCCGTGAAACTCAGCATGCCGCTGAGTTCGTCCGTGTCCGCGCCGGTGCTCAGCAGGAGGCTCTTCTCAGACTCGCCCACCTCCGCCGGCAAGGCCCGCACCCGCACCGAGTTCTTGTGGTACGGCTGCAGGATGCGCCCGCCCGAACGCTCGCGCACCAGGAGCTGAAGCTGCACACCGTCGGCCGGGGTCAGCGTCCGCAGACGCACCACCAGTCCGTAGGCACTCGTTCCCGCCGCCGGCAGCGGCCCCCACGACAGCATGGCGCCGGACTCGGCCGAGGCCAGATCGAGCCGCACGACGCCCGCCTCCGCGGTCACCACGCCGGCCGCGGCCGTGGCCGCATCCGGCCGAAGAGCACCGAGCAGCTCGACGCGCGCCTCACTCGGCGCACCCCGACCCGGAAACGCCGCCAGCAACAGACCGAGACAGGCCACGAGGATGCCGCGAGATGCCATGGAAAACCCGCCTTCCTTAATACCATTAAAACCTGTCATGCCGAGGCCTCACCCGCGCCAGCCGCCCCAGAGTGGCACAGGCGTCTCGCCTGTGTCCGCTGCGTCGGCGGCACCCCCGCCGCCTGCCTGAGAGTGGCACAGGCGTCTCGCCTGTGTCCGCTGCGTCGGCGGCGCTCCCCGCCGCCTCCCTGAGAGTGGCACAGGCGTCTCGCCTGTGTCCGCCCCCGGGGGCCGCGTCCACGCGGCCCGCCGCGCTCCGGAACACGGACGCACACGGACGCACACGGACCGACACGGACGGGCTTCACGCAAACAGATTTCCGAGTCCAGAGTTCCCCATTCGTGTGATTCGTGTGATTCGTGGTTAACTTCCCTTCCCGTCTTCTCCCTTCGTACTACTATCCGTAAGAACCCTGTTTTTGCGGCAAGTTTTTCATGCCACGGCATCCGTAA
>JAAYZO010000195.1 GCA_012514865.1 Lentisphaerota bacterium
ACTCTGGACTCTGAACTCCGTGTGCGTGAAGCCCGTCCGTGTCAGTCCGTGCGCGTCCGTGCGCGTCCGTGTCTGGAGCCCAAGGGCCGCGGGGACGCGGCCCTGGCACCCCCGCGGCCCCGCGGCCCTGGCACCCCGGCGGTCCTGGCCGCGCCGGATCGGGCTTGCGGGTCGGATGGGGGCGGCTAGTGTAGGGCCTCTGCCGGGCCTTTCGGCCCCTGGAAGGAGCCGCGGTGATCTCTCTCCACTCGATCTGCATACCGGCCTCGCCGCCGGTGGATGTCAGCCCGTACCTGGCGCTGATCGACCATCCCCTGTTTCAGCGTCTGCGCGGTCGCAAGCAGCTCGGCATCAACTACCTGGTCTTCCCGGGCGCGGTTCACACCCGTTTCGAGCATGCCATCGGCTGTCTGGGCCTGACGCAGCGTCTGGCGCGTTTTCAGCGCTGGTCCGAGGACGAGGAGCGCCTGCTCGGCGCCTACGCCTTGGTGCACGACCTGGGTCACGGCCCCTTCTCGCACCAGATCGAGCCGGCCATACCGAGCGACCACCACGAGCGCGGCCTGCTGGCGCTCGAGGGCATGCGCGGCGAGCTGCGCGAGTGCGGCGTGTGCTTCGACGACCTGGCGGCGCTGTGGCGTGGCGAGGACGCGCGGGCCCAGCTTGTCAGCGACCGCAATCTCGGCACCGACAAGCTCGATTACCTCATGCGTGACGCCCTGCACATCGGCTTCGCCGGGGCGCCCGACATCGAGAAGATCCAGTTCTACAGCGCCTTCAGCGAGGGCGTGCTGACGATCGAAGAGAAGTTCACCGAGGAGATCAAGCGGCTGCAGAAGTTCTACTCCTACCTGCATCAGCACGGCTACCTGAACAAGGCGGCGCTGAGTGCACAGCGGGTCCTGCAGCGTGCCGTCCAGGAGGAGCTGCGGGCGCGGCCCGGCTGTGACCCGCTGGCGCTGTGGTCGATGACCGACGAGGACCTGACCGGGTGGCTCCGGCAGGCCCGCAGCGCCGGGTCGCGGCGGCTGCAGGAGCGCCTGACGACGCGGCGGCTGCACCGGACCGTCCTGGCGATTCGTCCGGAGGGCTACGGCTATGTCGAGCGCTGTTCCGAGAAGCCGATGCAAGTGCTGGAGTGGCCGCGGGGGCGTCTGCGGCGGTTTGCCGACTACTGCGGTCGTTGCGAGGCCCTCCTGGCGCTGGAGGACCGCCTGGCGGCGCGTTGCGGTCTGCCGGCCGGCGAGGTCCTGGTGGCGCCGATGCCGTACTTCCGCAAGCTCCTGCCGCAGGACGTGCGCCTGCGCTCCAGCCGTAACGGGGGCAGCTTCAGCCTTTTCGAGAACGACCGCGACCACGTGCGCTCGCTGGAGGGCGACTACCTGCGGACCTTCGCCGTGCGGGTGACGGCGGTGCCGGAGTCGCGTCAGGCGGTGTGGCGGCAGTGGGAGGCGCTGGCGGAGGTGATTCAAGAAGCCTGTGGATCCGATGCTGGCGGCGCCGGCGAATCCCCTGGGTGAACTCGATATCGGCGGCGACGAGCTCCGGCAGGCTGCTCTGGAGGGCGCGGCGGCGGGCGAGGTAGCGCCGGGCCTCGGCGGCGACCGCGGCGAGGTCGCGCAGGATGCTCCGCTGCATGACCTCGGCGAAGTGCTCGGGTTCGAGGCAGCGTCGCAGGTGGTCCTCATGCATGAGGCGCATGAGGCTGCGGTAACGCCGCAGGATTTCGCCGCCGAGGAGGTCGTGTTCGCGGAAGCTGGCGTAGAACACAGCGAGGAAGCGCACCACGCGTTCGCGCTGGCGGAGGCTGTCGAACTGGAGGGTGGCGGCATCCAGTTCGTTGAGGGCCCACTCGCGCGCCTCGCGGTTGCCGAAGGTCAGCGTCGTGATGGTCTGCTGGGGCGGGATGCCGTCGCGGAGGCCTTGGAGGAAGGCGCGGCGCACGGCGTCTTCGGCCAGGCGCAGGAGTTTGCCCTCCCACTGGTCGCGGCCGCGGCCGACGAGGCCAAAGAAGGCGACGGCGAAGGTATACGGCCCTTCGGGCACATCGAGGATGCGGTCGGCGATCAGGAGCACGGGGGTGAAGAGCCCCTCGATGCGCAGAATCTCGCGGACAATCGCGCCGCTGCGCCAGGGGTGCGCTTCGGCGCCCTCGGCGCTGACCGAACGGCTCAGGCTGACGAAGCGCAGGATGGCCTCGCCGATATCGGCGAGGGCGGACTTGAGCCAGGCCAGGAGGGTCCGGTCGTCGGTGCGGCGGTCACGGATGAGGATCTGCAGGCGGGCCAGGGCCGGCCCGCGCGCGGTCGTCTCGCGGGACCACGCCTCGAGGGCGTGCCGACAGAGCAGGCGGTCGGCGCGCCGCACGACGTGGGGCCACTGCTGGAGGAGGTTCTGATCGGCGCTCCAGGCCTCGGCCCAGGCCAGGGCCGGCCGCGGCACGGTCGGACGGGTGTGCCAGGCGTTGAGGATGTCGCGGACGACATCGGCGTCGAGGTCGCCGCGGTGCGCCTCGAGGAAGGCAAGCTGCCAGGACCACGCCTTCTCGGCATCGACCCGCAGCATGACCCCGAAGAGGCACTCCAGGACGGTCTCGACCAGCTCGTTGCGGCGCCGGCAGGCCTCGACGGCGCGGATGGTCTCGCGCGGCATCTCGAGGGCATCGAGGACGCGGCACCACTCCAGGGGCGTATAGAGCTGTCGCGGGACCATGGCGACGGACTGCTCGGCGGGGGTGGCCTGGCGGGCGTCGCGGCTGATCTGGTCGCGCGCCGCCAGGAGGCGTGCCGACTGGTCCAGGGCCGCGAAGTACTCCCGGAGGACCTCGGTGGCGATGCGCTTCTGCGGGCTGGCGAGGTAGTGCTGGATGAGTTCCTCGGCGAAGGCGGCCAGCTCGCCGAAACGGCGCCCGTCGGCGGCGTCGGCGAGGGCGTGGAGGTCCTGCAGGTCGGCCACCCCGAGGTCGGGGTTGAGCGAGAGCAGCCGCCGCAGGCGCTGCTGCAGTTCGTTGAAGGCCTGCTGTGCGTCCATAGTCGTCCCGGTTTGGCCGGCCCGTCGTCGCGCCCGGCGCTGCAGCAATTTAGCCTGGATTGTTCGCGAAGCGCGGCTGCCTCGCTCACAATCCACGTGCGCCGCAGGGCGACCTGCTCAGGAGCCGCCGTGCGGCGCGTGAACAGGTCAGGCTGGCCCGCGGTGGCGGGGCCGGCGGTCCGCTGCCGCGGCTGTCGCTGTCCAGGCGGGCCCGCGGCAAGTATAGTACGCTTCCGACCCCGGCGCCGCCGCGGGCGCGGCCGCGCGGCTGGGCCTTCGGCCGCCGCCGGGAGCATCGGGCAGGGCAAGACCACACCGGGCGCTATGGAAGCACGCACAGCTCAGCAGGACCGCAGGCGGATGGCGCAGGGCGCCGGGCTTCTGTTGCTGACCGCGCTGCTGGTGTACCTGCCGCCGATGCTCTGGCGCGAGGTGCGCAGCCGCGAGGCGCTCTACGCGACGGTGGCCGAGGAGATGATCCGTTCGGGTACGGCCTGGCGTCTGACCGTCCATGGCGACCCGGTGCAGTCGTACCCCGGCTACGCCTGGCTGGTGGCGCTCGGTCAGGAGGCGGGCCTCACGGACACGCTGGCGCTGCGTCTGCCGGCCTTCCTCTCGGTGCTGGGCCTGGCGGCGCTGTGCGGCGTCGTCGGTTTTCGCCGTGGCGGTCCGACGGCGGGCCTGGTGGCGGCGGCGATGGTGCTGTTCAACCCGGCCTCGCTGCGGGTCGGCTGTCGAGCCCAGCACGAGTCGCTCCTGGCGTTGCTGCTAGCCGGCGCCTGGATGGCATGGTACTCCTTCGGCCAACGTCGCAAGCAGTGGGCCGCGGGGTGGGCCGGGGCCATGCTGCTGGTGTTGCTGGCGACCTTCACCGCCGGGGCGCGCGCCCTGGCCGTGTTCTACCTGCCCTTCCTCTTCCTGCGGCGGCCGGTGCGCGGCCGCCAGCGGCTCCTGCTCGCCTCGCATCTGGTCGTCCTGGGCGTCACCATCGCGGCCGTCGTCGTCTGGCTGCGCCATGTTCCGGACCAGACCTTTCTGCCCTGGAATGCCCTGAGCACCCTGCCCGAAGTGACGATCAGCTACCCGCTCGAGATCCTGCTGTTTCCCTTTAAATGTCTGCTCTACCTGATGCCGTGGCCATTCCTGGCCTGGCCGGCCTTCTGCATGGCCTACCGGCCGTTGGAGCGCAGCCCGGTGGCCTTCCACTACCTGCGCACGATCACGGCCTCGGCCTTCATCGCGGCCTGGGTGATTCCGAAGGTCTCGCCGCTGGTGCTCCTGCCGGTGCTGGGTCCCCTGTCGATCATGACCGGCCTGCACGCCGAGCTGCTGTTTCGGCGGCATGGCCGCAGGCTGCATCTGCTGAGCACGGTGCTGTCGATCGGTGCGGTCGTGCTGTCGGGCGTGGTGCTCCTGGCGGCGCTGCTGCATCTCTCGGGGGTGGCCTGGCTGGACGGCCTTGGGCGCGGCCCGGCAACGGCCCTGGCGGGGCTCTTCGTGGTGCTGCTGGCGGTCGGCCTGCTGGCCTGGCGGGGTGCGTTGCGGCGGCTGCCCGTGCTGGCGCATCTGGTCCTGGGCTTCGCGGTCGTGTCCGGCGGCATCCTGTCGGTGCGCACCACGGTGGAGGTCTGGGCCGGCGGCGAGATGCGGGCGGCGGGGCGGGCGCTGGCGGGTCAGTCGGCGGTGCCGTCGTACCTCCTGGCGCCGCCGCCGGCGCTGCCCGAGGCGGCCGGCACGGCCGCGGCGCCGACACCGCCGGCCGGCGGGGCCGCCACCGGTGGCGGGCCGAACGGCTCGCCGGCGGTCGTCTACCGGCCCCTGGCCGAGTCCGTGATCTACCGCCAGACGCGCAGTCCGCACCTCGGCGTGTGCTTCTATCTGGACCGGCCGGTGCGGCGCGTCGACGACCCGCGCACGCAGATACCCCTGCCCCTGCCGGGGCCCCGCCCGCCTCTCGGCGACCTGGTCACCGGCGCCGCGACGCCGCCGGAGGGCACCGCCGCGGAGCCGGTCTACCGCGATGCGATCTACGCGCTCTGCGACAGCGGCCCGCCGGTGGTCCCCGAGGTCGACTGGGTGCCGCTGACGCCGCCGCTGGACCTGCTCGGGCGCCGGGCGGTGCGCCTGGAGTGGTTCCCGGAACGCTTCCGGCTGCTGCGGCTGTACACCACGGCCGCGGCCTTGCCGGTAGACCACCAGCCGGATGTCGTGCGGCTCTACCGCGGTGTGCGGCGGTGAGCGGCCGGTCAGGACGTATGCGAACCCCCATCAAGAATCTCGACGACGAGGCCCTGGCCGCCTGGCTGCGTGAGCACGGCCAGCCCGGCTTCCGGCTCGGCCAGATACGGCAGTGGCTCTACGGCCGCTGGGCCGAGGACTTCGCGGCCATGGCCAACCTGCCGGCGGCGCTGCGGCAGGACCTGGCGGCGGATTTCGCGGCGTTCAGCCTGACCATCGCCGAACGCCTTGAGGCCGACGATGGCACCGTCAAGTGGCTCCTGCGCCTGCTCGACGGCGAGACCATCGAGGCGGTGCTCATCCGCACCCCGACGCGCAGCACCGTCTGCATCAGCACCCAGGTCGGCTGCCCGGTGCGCTGCGTGTTCTGCGCCAGCGGCCGCGACGGGCTGGTGCGCGACCTGCAGCCGGCCGAGATCATCGATCAGGTCCTCCTGGCCTGCCGTGAACTCGGTCGGCGTGTCGACAACGTGGTCGTCATGGGCATGGGCGAGCCGCTGCTGAATTTCGACGCCGTGGTGACGGCTCTGGATCGACTGCAGGACGCCGCCGGTCTGGGGCTGGGGGCGCGCCACGTGACCCTCTCGACGAGCGGGATTGTCCCTGGCATGGAGCGCCTGGCGCACCTCAGGCGGCAGTGGCACCTGGCCCTGAGTCTGCACGCGGTCAGCGAGGCGCAGCGCGCCCGGCTCATACCGCCGCGGTACCGCTATGCCTTGGCGGAGGTCCTGGAGGCATGCCGGCTGTACCGCGCCTGCACCGGCCGGATTGTCACCCTGGAGTATGCCCTGATGCCGGGGACGAACGACAGCGATGCCGACGTCCGCGGCCTGGCAGCCATCGCCCGCGACCTCGATGCCCGCATCAACCTCATCCCCTGCAATCCGGTCGACGCCACCCAGACGACGCCGGGCGCCGCCGCGGTGCGGCGCTTCGAGAGCGCGGTCCGCGCCCTGGGTGCGAAGATCACGGTGCGCCAGCGTAAGGGCGACCGCATTCAGGCCGCCTGCGGACAGCTCCGGCGCCGACCGCAGGACGCCTGATGCGGAACCCTGGCAGGGAAAAGTCGCGAAATTTCCTCTAGATCGCTGCCGGGACGGGGCTTGCAATGCTTGACTTCGCTTTTCGTGGGGTTTACAATGGTAGCGGTGCACGGACAACCCAGGAGGACCCATGAACAAGACAGAACTCACCGAGAAGCTGGCGAAGATGACGGGGCTCCCCAAGGTCAAGGCGGGCGAGGTGGTTGACGCGCTGTTCGACGCCCGGCCGGGCAAGGGCATCATCGCCATCGAGCTGGACAAGGGCCGCAAGGTCGCCATCCCGGGCTTCGGCACCTTCTCCTCGCGCAGCCGCAAGGCCCGCAAGGGCCGCAACCCGGCCACCGGCAAGGCGATCACCATCGCCGCCAAGAACTACCCGGTGTTCCGCGCCGGCAAGACCCTCAAGGACCGCGTCGCCAAGTAAGGCGGTCGAGAGCCTGTCGGCAAGCAGTCGGCCCTGCCCACACCGGGCAGGGCCGCTGTGCTTTAAGGGCCTGTCACAGGCTCGCCGAGGGACCGATGCGACCGGCCGGAGCCGGGGACCGCCCGACAGGGCGGGGTGGGAGGATCTGACGGGGCCGGCACGTCTGACACGTCTGACACGTCCGACAAGTCTGACAAGTCCGACCCGTCTGACTAATCCGAGTCGGCCGGGCAGGATGAAGCGGCGGGGCGGGAGCGCGGCTGCTGTGGGGGCAGCGGGGGGGGCGTGTTCTGGAGACAGACCGAGGCCAGCGCCCGGTCGGCCCGGCGATCAGCGCGCCGATCGATGGCGCTGATGGCAGTCCGACGCGGACGCCGCCTCGTTGCCACGGCGGTCGTGGCGGTGCAGCCGCGGTCCTACTTCTTGGCGGCGGCCTTCTTGGCCGGGGCCTTGGCGGCAGCCTTCTTGGCCGGAGCCTTGGGGGCGGCGGCCTTCTTGGCGGGCGCCTTGGCAGCGGCGGCCTTGGGAGCCGCGGCCTTCTTGGCGGGCGCCTTGACAGCAGCGGCCTTGGCGGCAGCGGCCTTCTTGGCGGGTGCCTTGGCGGCGGCGGCCTTCTTGGCGGGCGCCTTGGCGGCGGCCTTGGCGGCGGCGGGAGCCTTCTTTACCGGCATGTCTGCTTCTCCTCCGAAGACGTGGTCCAGGATGCTGTCCCGTTCCGGCTATGTCGACCGACGGCCTCGATGCCGCCGGGCACGCCCCTGTCGGATGGCGGGTGTTGCCGAGGCTCCCAAGGCACACCGCAGACCATGAAGGACTATACGATAGTCGCGAGGCGATGGCAAGTGCCTTTCCGGGCATCGTCTGCACCTGCAGCGAGGTCCCCGGCGTAGAACGCCGGGTAGAACAAGGCGGAAGATCGCTCACAGCGCCATCTCCGTCAGAGTGCCGGCTTCAGCCGGAAGCGTGCCGCGTGCCTTTAGGCCGCGGCAACATCCGTGGCTGCGCCGGGCTGAAGCCACGGCGCAC
>JAAYZO010000025.1 GCA_012514865.1 Lentisphaerota bacterium
CGATGGGGTCATGTATGTTGCCGCAACAGGCTCCCCCGACGGTCCAGCGCCACGCCGGCCGGACTGCGGCGGCCCACATGCTGAGGACGAGCGGGTGCGACGATGAAGAGACTCTGGTTCGCCGGGCTGGTGGCCCTGCTGATGGCCTCGGGGGCGATCTCGGCACAGGCCCAGACGCCGCGCTGGGTCGTGACGCAGCGCTGGCGGGGCTTCGGCTCGCAGCAGACCGAGATGTTCTGGGTCAACGCCGCCGAGTGGCGCGTGCGCTACCGCCCCAGGGGCAAGGGCATCTTCCAGATTGCGGTGTATGACGCCCAGGGCGCCCTTGTCGACATGGCCACCAACCAGACCCAGGGTCGGCCGCTGACGGGCTGGTACGACCTGCGCGGCAGGGGCCAGCGCTACCTCGGCATCACCGGCCTCGACACCACCTGGGAGGTCAGCGTCGAGCAGCGCCTGACCGTCATCGAGGAGTGGCACATCCGGCAGCTCCTTCTGCAGCCGCCGCCGCAGCTCCTCAAGGTCGGCATCTGGACCGGCGGTGCCGGCACCAGCGAGTTCACCTTCACGGTGCCGTCGCGCAGTTGGCAGATCCGGCACGCCCGCAGCGGCGACGGCCTGCTGCAGATCCAGATCGACGACGCCGACGGCTTCGTCGCCTTCGGCGCCAACGAGGTCCGCGGCGGTGAGGGCTCGAGCTGGGTCCACAAGCCCGGCACCTTCACCATGCGCGTCAACGCCGGCGCCGTCGACTGGCGCATCGAGATCCTCTGTGAGGATGACACGGGCGCCGGAGGCTGACCCATGGACCGACCGACCGTCCTCAGCATCGCCGGGAGCGACAGCGGCGGCGGCGCCGGCATCCAGGCTGACCTCGCGGCCTTCACCTGGTTTGGCACGCATGGCACCACCGCCATCACCGCGGTCACGGCCCAGAATCCCGAGGCCGTCCGCGCCGTCGTCGCCCTTGAGCCGGGCGCCGTCCAGGCCCAGATCGAGGCGGTCTTCGAGGCCTTTACGGTGTCGGCTGTCAAGACGGGCATGCTCTTCAGCGCGCCGATCATCCGCCGCGTCGCCGCCTGCCTGCGGCAGCACCGCCCGAACGGCCTGGTGGTCGACCCGGTCATGGTCGCCACCAGCGGCGCCCGCCTCCTCCAGCCCGACGCCGTCGCCGCCCTCCTGGAGGAGCTTCTGCCCCTGGCGACGCTCATCACCCCGAACCTCCCCGAGACGGCCGTCCTGATCGGCCGGCCCATCGGCACCCCGGACGAGGCCCGCGCCGCGGCGGTCGCGCTGGCGCAGCGCCAGCCGGGCCTGTGGGTCCTGGTCAAGGGCGGCCATGCCGAGGGCCCCGAAGCCGAGGATTTCCTGGCTCACGAGGGCCGCCTGTGGGGCCTGCGCGCGCCCCGCCGGGCGGCCCGCACCACCCACGGCACCGGCTGCTCGCTCAGCGCCGCCATCGCGGCCGGACTGGCCCTGGGCCAGGCGCCCCTCGAGGCGGTGCGCCAGGGCAAGGCCTACGTCCTGGGCCGCCTCGGCGCGGTCGCGCGGGTCGGCCCGGCGGCCTGGGCTCTGAGCCCCCCGGAGGCCCTGCCGCTCGCGGCCATCCATGTGAACGAATACCGGCCCTAACGCAGGAGTCGGCCGATGACTACCGGCAAGCCCGCGACGCGGCGGATCCACCGCCAGACCCTCATCGAGATGAACCGGGCGGCCTTCACCGCCCGCCGTGACGCGGCCCACGAGCGTGCCCGGGCCATCCTCGAGAACGACGTCGACAAGGGCACCCGGGAGCAGCGCGCCGACTGGTACCTCGACTGCCTGCGCCTCATGGAGGATGCCCTGCGCTCGACCCTGCGCTCGCAGATCGCCCAGGACGGGCCGCTCATCCAGTACCTCAAGCTCGTCCGCGAGACCCTCAAGGCCCTCCTCGCCCTCGTCAACCACGAGATCAACCTCGCCCAGGAGGCCCAGGAGCTGTCGCGGCTCCTGGGACCGGAGACGGTGGCACGCCTGCTCGCCTCCGACAAGCCCTTCAGCGACAGCGAGCGCTCCGTCCTCGACGCCATCCACAGCCTGCTCGGCTTCGGCGAGCCTCTGCGGGCCCGCGACACCAAAGAACGCCAGCGCAGCTTCGAAGAGGACGACCGGCGGCGCTTCCGGGTGGCCCAGGATGAGTTCACTAGACTCTTCAGCACCTACGGCCGATGAGCCCCGGCAGGAGCTGCACCCGCCGCCGGGCGGAATGCCCGCGACCCGGCCGGCCGCGGCGCGGCCGCGGCGTGTCCTGCACCTGACCGAGGCGGCCGGCGGCGGCGTCCGGCGGCACCTCCAGCGGATCGTGCCGGAGCTTCGCCGGCTGGGCCTGGGGGTCGACATCCTGGTCGGCATCGGCCGGGCCGAAGCGGGCCTCGAAGAGGACCTGGCGGCATTCCGTGCGTGCGGTTGCCGCACGGCCACCTTCCACAGCGGCGGCACCCTGCAGACCTGGCGGCACGGCCGGCCGGCGCTGCGCCGGGCCCTGCGCGAGTGGCAGCCGGACGTCGTCCACCTGCACGCCACCCGCGCCGGCCTCATCGGCCGCCTCGGGCGGCGCCGCGACGACGGCGCCCCGCCGGTGGTCTACTCGCCGCATGCCTTCGCCTTCCAGGAACGCCGCGGCATCATGCCCTGGCTGGCCCTCGCTCTCGAGAGAGCCCTGGCGCCCGCCACGCAGGCCGTCGTCTGCGTCTCTGCTTCCGAGTGTGACCTCGCCCGCCGTCGCCTCGGCCTCGACCCGGGCCGCCTCCACGTCATCGAGAACGGCCTCGAGACCGACTTCCGCCAGCGCCTCCTCAGCCGTCAGGCCGCGCGCGCCGCGTGGGGCCTGCCGCCAGAGGCCTTCCTCATCGGCTTCTGCGGCCGCCTGGTGCCGCAGAAGGACCCGGCCCTGGCCCTGGCCGCCCTCGGGACGACACCGCCGGGGCAGGCCCGCCTGGCCATCTGCGGCGATGGCGCCCTGGCGAGCGCCCTGCGACGCCAGGCGCAGCAGCAGGGACTGGAGTCGTCACTGCTCTGGCTCGGGACGGTGCCGGACCTGCCGCAACGCCTCGCGGCCTTCGACCTGCTCCTCCTGCCCTCGCGCTACGAGGGCTTCCCCTACATCCTCCTGGAGGCCCTCGCCGCGGGCGTCCCCATCCTGGCCTCGGACATCCCGCCGCATCTGCCGCGGCCGTGGCTGCGCGGGCCGGTCCGCCTCGTCGCCGACCGCCGCCCCGAGGCCTGGCAGGCAGCCCTGCACCAGGCATGGGCCGACCGCGCCGACCTGAAGCGCCTGGCCGAGGCGGTCGCCCCCCGCGTCGTCGAGGAGTTCTCGGCACGAGGACAGGCCGAGGCCCTGGCAGAGCTCTACGGCAGGACCGCCGAGGCGAGGACGTAGGCGGACGGCCCCTGGTGACACCAACGGGAACTCGACGGCAGAGCCGTAGGTCTCCCGTACGTCGGAGCCTCCGGCACTGGCAGGTAACGGCCAGAGGAGGAAGATCCGGCGGAGGGCGCGACGCGTACCGGTGAGGCGAAGGCGTCGCCGGTCCTGGCGCGGAGCGCCATGGGGTCGAGCCGGGCGGCGGCGGTCAGGGCGCCGGCTCAGCGGCGGGGTCGGGCGCCGTCGGCAGGATCGCCTCGACGGCCTGGGCGGCATCGAGGAAGGTCTGGTAACGCTCAGAGGGATCCTGCTTGATCATCCGACTCAGCACCTCGACCAGCTCCGGGCGGAAGTCACGCAGTTGGCCCGACACCGACAGGCGGACCTTCGAGAGGTGGCGCTTGGCGAGGGTCTCGACCTCCTTGGCATCGAAGAAGGTCTCGCCGGCCAGGGCATAGTACATGACCATGCCGATGCTGTAGATCTCGCTGTAGGCACCCTCGCCGGTGCCGAGGAGCCGCTCGGGGGGCAGGTAGTAGGGCGACCCGGAGACGTACTCGTCCTGCGGGTGGAGGGCCTGTTCACGGGGCAGACAGAGCCCGAAATCGAACAGCACCGCGTAGCCCTCGTGGTTGATGATGATGTTCTCGGGCTTCATGTCGCGGTACAGATAGCCGCACTTGTAGATATGCTGCTCGGCCGACAGCAGGTGCATCACCATCTGCAGCACCTCGCGCTCCGGCATCCGCCCGAGGCGGTCCACACGCTTGTCCAGGCGCTCGCCCTGCACCAGCTCCATGGCCGAGTAGTACTCGCCGTCCTCGCAGCCGCTGTCGGTGCACTTGACCAGGCACGGGTGATTCCCGACGATCTGGCCGATGCGCGCCTCGTTCAGCAGCGCGTGGATGTTCACCGGCTTGGTGCGCTCGGCTCGCGACAGGATCTTCACCGCAAAGAGCTGGCTCGGATGCTGTCGGTTGACCGCCTTGTAGACGCTGCCCATGCCGCCGCCGCCCAGCGGCTCGAAGAGCCAGTACTGTCCGATACGCATCGGCACGAAGGCGATGCGCTGGCACTTCGGGCACTCCACCATCTTCAGCGTCTCGAGACTGGCAGAGGGGATCATCAGACCGCAGCCCGGACACGGGATACGCCCGCTCTCGAAGGCCGTGACCATGCCCTCGCATTGCCGCGCCAGCGCCGCCGGACTGGACGGCGCGTCCGCGACCGCGGCCGGACGGCTCTTTTTTCTCGAGAAGAACCACATGGGCGTCTGCTTCTGACCCCTGACCGGGCTTGCCAAGGTCCGCCGACCTGACGCCCTGACGTCACGTCGACCTACCGGCGCCATGCCGGCGCCCAGCCTGCAAGGCTCGTAAAGACGCTGGCAATATTGCCCGGTTCCGCGCCCCTGTCCACTCACCCGCCGGTTTTCGCGCCGGCGCCGCCGTGGCCCTCAGCGGTGGTACACCAGCGGCGGCAGAGGTGCCGCGCCGCCGCGCTGACGTGCCTCGAGGCGGACCAGGCTGTAGACGAAGGTGCTCACGAAGCACTCCGAGTCATAGATGACGCCGCCGCTGGCGCCGCGGAAGAGCCCCCGGCACCAGAGGTCCTCGATGCCCCAGCGCGCGTAGCGCTCGGCGGCGGCCATCCAGGCGGGATTCGGGTCGAGGTCAGCGAGGTCGAGGTAGAGATTGACCAAAATACCGTAGACCATGGCCCGGACCGGCACCTCCGCGGGGATGGCCTCGACTGCGGCGTAGGCCTCGGCGAAGGCCATGGCCGCAGCGCGGTGACGTACGTCGCCGGTAAGACGGAAGGCCTGCAACCGCAACAGGGCGTCGGCACCGGCGAATTCGCTGCTCCCATAGGCCATGGCGAAGGCGACATGGGGCACCCGCGGCGGCGCCGCGGCGAGGGTGTCGAGGAGTTCCCGGCCGAGCCTCCTGGCCTGGTCACCGCAGGGCGTCTGGCCCAGCCAGACGCTGGACTCCAGCAGCGAGACGCCCACCGAGAGGTTGCAGCCAAAGCCGGGTCCGAGGGCCTGGCGGTCGGAGTACCGGCTCAAGACCGGCAGGGTGCCGTCGGCCTGGCGCACCAGGGTGAAGTGCCGCATCATGCCCTGGCACCAGTCGAGGTAGCGGTTCTCGCCGGTCCGGCTGTAGGCGAAGGCCCAGAGGCGGACGAACATGCCGCCGTGCCGCGGGAAGTCGAGGCCCTTGCGGTCGGCCTGGCGCGGCTCGCCGAGCGGTCGGTCGATCTCGGCATGGCGGCAGAACTGGAAGGTCTCCAGGTCGCGGACGTGGTTGAGCAGCCCGTCGGCCTCGCCGATCACGGCCTGCGGCCGCAGCGCCCAGGCGGCCTCGAGGAACTCCGGCGGCGGCGCCCCGAGGTACTCGTGCAGGGTGTGCCCCGGGCGTTCCTCGAAGAAGTCCCAGTGGGCATGCTCGCCCCAGGGCCAGAGCCCGGTGGGCGTCGCCGTGCAGTGCTCGAGGAAGAACGCGAGGTAGGCCCGTGACGCCTCGTCGTAACGGCCGTCACCGGTCAGACGACTGAGGTGCGGCAGGGCCAGCAGCAAGGGCACGTCGTGCTGGAGGTTGCCGCCGAACATCGCCCGGTCGCCCTGACGCTGGCCCGGCATCGCCGGCAGGACGCTGCGCGCGTGCTGCCCATCCTCGAGCAGGAGGAGGCTGACGAACATCGGGCTGGTCTGCGTGCCATAGCGGTCCGTGCCGGCGGCGAGCAGGGTATCGACGAAGCTCCGCGCATAGCCGATGACGCCGCGCTCGGGATCGAAGGCGGCCCGCGGATAGACCGGCAGCTCACCGAGGGCGGCCGCCACCGCCAGCCTCTCACCAGCCGTCTCGTCGGCCACCGCCGACGGCGACAGCGCTGCCGACGCCGCCGACCCCTCGGCCAGGCTCCAGCGGATCTCGCCGAGCACGGCCCAGGAGTGGCCCTCGCGGGCGTTGTCACGCAGCCGCACGCGCACGTGACGCGTGCGGCAGGGCTTCAGATCGACACTCTGGGTCGTCGCGGTCGACCCGCTGACCTGGCCCAGGAGCGCCCAGCCCGCATCGACGCGGCCGTAGACCTCGAAGTCGGTCACTCGCAAGGCGCCCTTGGAGACGACCGTCTCAAGCTCCAGGTGCGCGACGACCGCGGGCTCGGGGAAGATCACGAAGAGATTGGCCGGCGCCTGACGCAGGTCCAGCGGCCCCGAATTCCACTGCGTGGCGACATCGCCATCGGCGAGCTGCGGCACCGCCACGGCCCCGCCGGAATCGGCGCGGTCCGCCACCAGACGGACCGCCGGCGCGGCCGCGCCGTGTGCCACGGCGGCCGCCGCCAGGACGACCGCCATACCCGCATGGATGAGACCGCACCGGACCATGCCGAAGACCTCCCTGGGTGATGTCTACCGCCGCCGCGCCGGTGCAGAGCCGCTCCCGCGTCGGCGCACCGCCGCCACCGCCCTACCATACATGCCGTCGGACGCGGCCGCGCGGCCCGGTCGCCCCAGGGCTGTTTGAAAGTCCGGTTCTGGCACCCCTTCAGGGTGCGTGGTGTGTGGGTTCGCGGTTCCGGGGGTCGTGCTGCGCGCGACCCCAGGCTACGATCTGGCACCCCTTCAGGGTGACCAGGTGAGCGCTAACGCGATCTTCGATCAGCCCTGCGGTCGCCCCCCTGCCAGGCTGATCGAGGGTCGCGTCAGCGCTCACCCGGTCGCCCTCGGATGAAACACCGCGCCGTTGTGCTGCCGATGCCGTTGCGGCTCGTGGACGCGTTCGCGTCTGTGGACACTCGCGCTCCACACCGATGGCGAGCGATGTTTCGCCCTGCTATAGCCGGCGCGCCCGGGACGCCGGGGATCCGGTTGAAGGGCTGCCGGATCGTTCCGGCGGAAGCGCTGTACTCAGTCGCATCACGCCTCTGGTCGGGGCTTGTCCGGCCCCGGCCAGGCCGCTATGGTAGCCCCGCAGATGGTCCACCGCCAGCCCTCGGGAGAGCCTGCTATGGAACGGCCCAACCTCGTCCTGATGCTCATGGACAACCTCGGCTACGGGGACATCGGCTGCTACGGCTCGACGCAGCACCGCACCCCCAACCTCGACCGCCTGGCGACGCAGAGCGTGCGCCTGACCGACTACTACAGTTGCAGCGGCGTCTGCACCCCGTCGCGGGCCAGCCTGATGACGGGGTGCTACCCGCGCCGGCTCAACCTGCACATCAGCGACCGCGGCCATGCCGTCCTGCAGCCCGTCTCGCGCAAGGGCCTCCACCCCGAGGAGGTCACCATCGCGCGGCTGCTCAAGGGCGCCGGCTACGCCACCGGCTGTGTCGGCAAGTGGCACCTCGGCGACCAGCCGGCCTTCCTGCCGACCCGGCATGGCTTCGACAGCTTCTATGGCGCGCCCTACAGCGAGGACATGACACCCGGCCCGAACCGCCCCGGCTGGCCGGACCTGCCGCTGATGCGCGACGAGACGGTCATCGAGGCGCCCATCGACCGCGACACCCTCACCCAGCGCTACACCGCCGAGGCCATACGCTTCATCACCGCCAACCGCGAGCGGCCCTTCTTCCTCTACCTGCCCCACGCCATGCCCGGCAGCACCGACACCCCCTTCGCCAGCACGGCCTTCTCGGGCCGCTCGGCCAACGGCCGCTACGGCGACAGCATCGAGGAACTCGACTGGTCGGCCGGCGAGGTCCTGGCCACCCTCGACCGCCTCGGCCTCAGCCAGAACACCATCGTGGTCTGGACCTCGGACAACGGCGCGGTCTACCGCAACCCTCAGCAGGGCAGCAACGCGCCCCTGCGCGGCTGGGGCTACGACACCTCCGAGGGCTCGCAGCGGATGCCCTGCCTGGTGCGCTGGCCCGGCCGACTCCCCGCGGGCGTGACCTGCGATGAGCTGCTCACCATGATGGACTGGCTGCCGACCATGGCCGCCATCACCGGCGCGCCCCTGCCCGCCGACCGCACCATCGACGGCTATGACATCCGCGACATCCTCGCGGCCCGGCCCGGCGCGGCCTCGCCCTACGACGACCGCGGCTTCTTCTACTACTTCATGGACCAGCTCCAGGCCGTGCGGTCGGGGCCGTGGAAGCTCTACCTGCCCCTCGAGAAGAAGCGCTGTCGCCTCGGCGGCGGCTTCACCTCCAGCCCGCTGGCGCTCTATGACGTCCGCCACGACCTCTCGGAGGACCACGAAGTCTCGGCGCAGCATCCGGAGGCAGTGCAGCGCCTTCTGGCCCTGGCCGAGGCCGCGCGTGCCGACCTCGGCGATCTCGACCGCGAGGGCGCCGGCTGCCGCTCGGCCGGGTGGGTCGAGAACCCGACGGCGCGACGCCTGGAGCCCTGAACCGCGACGCCGGGCCGCACCCGGGCGCGGCCTGGCGAGGCCCTGCAGCAGACACCCGCCCGCCTGAGGATAGCCCCACCATGAGCCGCAAGAGCCTGTCGTCACTGCGAGCCACAGCCGTCGACGGCGCCGTCGAGCTGACCTTCTACAAGGGCGCCGAGCTCTTCGCCGCCAACAAGGGCACCCAGCCCGTCCGCATCTGGCGGCGCGCGGAACCCGGCTTCACCTTCGGCACCGACTACCGCGAGTACTTCGACGACCTCGACTGGCGCGGCGCCGAGATGGTCTTCGAGGGGACCCTCGACTGCAGCAACCAGCGCAAGGCGCGCTGGGTCGACCGCAGCGTCGGTGTCGGCTTCACCGGCGCCTACTGGGTCCAGGTCCCCGGCGACGAGAATGCCGTTGGGCCGGCCCCGGTGCGGGTGCGCGACCCCGAGATATGGTGGACCTACGCGAGGCTCCGCTCCGAGGCCGAGGCCCTCGCCCGCGACTTCCCGTCGGCCGTGCGCCTCGACGCGTGCGGCCACAGCCTCGGCGGACGCCCCATCATCACCCTCGGGGTCGGACCGGAACGGCCCGCCATCGCCTTCGTCGGGCTGGTCCACGCCGGCGAGGCCGGGCCGGAACTCCTCCTGCCCATGCTGCGCGGCCTCCTCTCCGAACACCGCGACCTGGCCGGCCAGACCGGCGTCGCGATCCTGCCGAACCTCAACCCCGACGAACGCGAGGCCATGGCCTGCGGCACGCCGTGGTACCTGCGCACCAACCACAACGGCGTCGACCTGAACCGCAACTTCGACGCCGCCTGGGACGAGGTCAGCTACGGCTACGGCCTCGACAGCTCCGACCCCGACGCGGCGACCTACCGCGGACCGGCCCCGTCGTCCGAGCCCGAGACGCAGGCCGCCGTGCGCTTCATCGAGGCGCAGCGCCCCCAGGCGGTGTTCTCCTTCCACTGCCTGGCGAGCATCTGCTCGAATGCCTTCCTGACCACCGCCAAGGCCGTCGGCGATGCCGCCTTCGCCGAACGCGCCGTGCACATCGCCAGGGCCTACGACCAGGGCATGTTCCCGGAGAACACCGCCGAGACCAGGGTCCACTACGCCTGCTCCGCCGGGAGCCTGCCGCACTGGGCCTACGCGCGCTTCGGCATGCCGGCCTTCGACCTCGAACTCGGTCCTAACCCCGATGCCAAGGCCTGCGTCCACGACGGCACCACCCGCGCCATGCTCGAGACCTACCGGCGGCGGCACCTCGACGGCCTGGTGCGGGTCCTGACCACCCTGCGCAGGGAGGGCCCGCCGTGAGAGCCGACCTGACCCTCGCCCTGGCCCAGATGACCTCGACACCGGACTGGGAGCGCAATCTCCGCGGCGTCGCGGACGCCCTCGCCGGTGCCGCCGGCGGCTGCGACCTCGTGGTCTTCCCCGAGAACGCCCTCTGCCTGGGCAGTACGGCGACGATCCTGCGGGAGGCCCGCCCGGCCGCGGCGCTGACCGCGACGCTGGGTGCCCTCTGCCGTCAGCACCGCCAGGCCGCGGTCTTCGGCGGCGTGGCGGTGGCGGATGGCGCCAAGGCCCGCAACAGCAGCCTGCTCTTCGACGCCGAGGGCCGGCTCCTGGCACGCTACGACAAGATGCACCTCTTCCAGCTCGAGCCGGGCCGGCCCGGCGGCATCGACGAGACCGAGGCCTACACCTACGGCGACGGGCCCGTCGCCATCGAGGTCAACGGCTGGCGCATCGGCCTGACCATCTGCTACGACCTGCGCTTCCCGGAACTCATGCGGGCCTACGCCGGCGCCGACCTGGTCCTCTGCACCGCCGCCTTCACCCGCCAGACCGGCGCGGCGCACTGGGAGGTGCTCCTCCGCGCCCGCGCCATCGAGAACCTCTGCTACGTCGCCGGGGCCGGTCTCTGCGGCAGCAATCCCGAGACCGGCACCCGGCTGCACGGCCACTCGATGGTGGTCGACCCCTGGGGCGACGTCATCGCCCGCGCCGACGCCGACCAGCCCGGGCTCCTCCGCGTCAGCCTGGACGCGGCGCGCCTTGCGGCGGTGCGGGAGAGGCTCCCGGCCCTGCAGCACCGCCGCCTCGGACCCGGCTGAACACCGCCATACCGTGGGCGTGCCCGGGCCGCGCCCATCCCTGGCATCGCGGCGACCGACGCGTCGATGGTCGCGGCCCGCCCATGCGGCCGCCGCCTCAGCGCCCGGCCGGCGCCGCCTGCAGGCGCAGGCTGCGCAGGCTCATCGGTTCGAGATGCAGCGTCAGGCCGTCCCCATCCGCGGTGAGGTCGACCTGACGGCCGAGGTCGCGGACTCGCGCCCCCGCCGCCAGCCCCGGCCAGCGCAGGCGGACCGTCGCCCCGGCACGCTCGAGGCCGGTGTGAATGACGGCCAGATACTCGGCCGCGCCGGCGCGGGCATGGCGGACCGTGACCTCGTCGTGCTCCACCGCGCCCGGTACCACCGCCATCGGCACCGCCGGCAGGCCGCGGTAGGCGCGCGCGAACTCGCGCGCCACGGCCGGGAAGCCGCGGTTCATGCGGCCGATGCGGACGCCCATGACGACCGGGTCGGCCGTCGACAGGCTGCGGACCTCGTCCATCATGCAGTACGGCCCCGCCGGCTCGTTGCCATGCAGGCCGGGGCAGTTCCACCCCAGAGCCGCGTGGTTGCGGTAGGCGTCCTCGTTGTAGATCCACCAGTGACATACCGCCACGCCCTCGCCGGTGCGGAAGGCCTCGAGGTAGTCGCGGTTGCCGCTGGTGAAGCCGTAACGCACCGGGGCGAGATTGAGCAGCCCGGCGTCCTGGCGGTACAGGGTCGGGTCCATGCCGACGGTGGCCATGGCCACCTCGGGCCGACGGTAGTCCTCCATGAGCCGGACGAGGTCGAGCCGCGACGTGTCCGGGAGGGCAACCTGGCCGGGGATGACGAACTCGTCGCCGCGCTCGCGGTCGACGAACCACAGGACCGTCCCGGCCACGGGCAGGTTGTCGTCGCCGCTGTTGTAGTTAAGGACCCACAGCCGCAGATCCGGGCGCACCTCGCGCAGGGCCGCCGCGGCGGCCAGGAACAGCGCCCGCTTGCGCTGGTAATGCCAGGCCATGAAGCGGTCCAGGGCCTCGGCCTGGACCCAGGCGGCCTGCTCGGCGGCGGTGCCCGCCGGCAGGGTGATCCCCGTGTCGCGCCGAAAGCCCTCCAGCGCCGCCGGGCTCCAGCTCACCTGCCAGGCCGCAAAGCGCGGCGCCAGGAGCACCCCGGCGAACTCGGGCCACGCGGGCGCGTAGCGCGCCGCCACCTCGCGGACCAGCGCCGCGCAGTCCAGCGCCGTGGCCGGGTGGCTCATGTCCACGCCCCAGCCATCCTTGACATAGCGCGGCCGCGACAGGCCGTCCGGGCCGACCTCGGTGCCCCAGTGGAAGTGATGCGGCGTCTGGTCCGGCCACCGCGCGAACGCCTCTTCGGGCAAGGCCCCGGTGCCGGTGTACTCCAGGACTGGCACCACCGCCGAGCGGCTCTCGCGGGCGCGCTCCAGGACACCCCGGAAGGCGGCGTCCGACTCGACATTGAAGTAGCGCGAGCGCGAGCGCGCCACGGGGTGACGCAGGGCCGGCCCGACGGCGCTGAACAGCTCGGATGGCCAGCGCACGACGCCGCTGTTGGTGGCGTAGGTGCCGCCGCCGTAGCTCAGGAGCAACGGCGCGTAGAGGTTCAGACCGAGGAAGCTCAGGGACGGCACCAGCGCGGCATCCGGGGCGGCGTCCTCCTCGATAAAGCCGATCAGGCGGCGCGGCGCATCGGATGGCTCTTCAGCCGTCACCGCCAGGGCCTCCAGCGCCGCGGCCTCGCCCAGGTCGTAGACCGCCACCGAGGCCACCGCAATGCCCTCCTGAAACGGATCGGCCCGGCGGCCCATGGAATGCAGACTGACCCAGGCGCTCCCGGAGACGTGGCTGCGGCTGAGGGCCGTCCAGGTCTCGAAACGCCCGGAGAGCGGCAGGCTCTGGCGTTCCATGATGCGCTGGCGGGAGAACGGATCCCCGAGGGCCTCGCCGCAGTGCCAGCCGAACGAGGCGCGCGAGTCGATGCCATTCCACACGAGGAAGGTCCTCGAGGCGTCCTCCGGGTAGCGCACCGCCAGGACGTAGTTGCGCCCGGACACGAGCTGCCCGCGTCCGACCTGGTAGGCGAACCAGCCCCAGTCGTCGGCGCTGCGGCAGGGCTCGCCGAGGCGGTCCTCGATGCGGCTGAAGGCGTCGCGGCGGTCGCGGTAGTCGTGGTGCCAGGCGTAGCTCAGGCGGGTGCTCTGACCGTAGTAATCCAGCGGCTCGCTGGAGCCCTTGGTGTGGAGGCCCTTGCCGCCCTCGCGGAACGGGTGTCCGTCAGCCGGGTCGCCGCAGACCACGCGGTCGACGAGACGAAGCCTGCCAAAGGGCGGGACGTCCTCCCAGGTCTCGGGAAGGGCCGGCAGGGCTGCCGCGGCCGCCGGCGCCGCCCGCAGGGCCAGGTCGCGCTGGCCGGCGCTGTGCACCGCCGTCGCGCCGCGCAGCTTATGCCTGACGCGGAAGACCATAGCGCCGCCGGTGACAAGGCTGGCGCGCAGGCGGGCGGCCTGCGCCGCCGAGATCGGCATCCGCACCAGATGCACCTGACCAGGCGAGAGGTCGAGGCGGCTCTCCTGCGTCTCGCCCCGCCAGAAGCCGTCGAGGACCTCGACCGCCAGGGTGCAGGCACCCGCCGCGCCGCCGACACCGGCGACGCGGAAGACCAGACCGTCCGGCGGCGCCTGGTCCGACCAGACCACCGCATCGCCAGCCGCCACCAGGCGCGGCGACGGCCCGCCGATGAGCACCCCGAGCAGCTCGCAGGCTGCGTCGCCAGGCTGCGGCGAGGCCGTCGGCAGGAGCCCCCAGCGCTGCTCGCGAATCGCCTCGATCAACAGCGCCGAGCCGACGTCCAGCCAGGCAAGGAGGGTCGCCTCGGTGGCCGTGCCGTCGATCTCGCCGGCCGCGCGGAACTCGAGACGGACCCCCCGAGCACCGCGGTCGCCCGGGAAGCGCACCACCACCGGCAGCGCCGCCGAGGCCCCCGCCGGCAGGGCCGCCAGCAGAGCCGCGTCGGCTGTGGTGCCGTCGAGCGACGCATGCACCAGATCAAGACGGAGATCACGCAGCGCCGACGCGAAGGGATTCGTCACGGTGAAGGCCATCGTGACCTCGCCCGCCGGATTGGCCGGCACCGCCAGACGCGTCGAGCGCGCCAGACTCGGCGGCAACGGCTCCACCGGCCAGGAGTCGTCGAGCGCGAAGAGCACATCGTCAAACCAGACCTCGCCGCGACCGACCAGCTTCAGCACCAGGCCGGCCGTCACCGCGCCGTCGGGAACGCGCGTCTCGAAGGCCACCTGGACCCAGTCGTCACAGCCGCGCAGATCGCGCCACTCCCAGCCCTGATAGAACGGCCGGCGGGGCTCGGCCAGGATGGTGCCATCGCGATCCCGGAAGCCGACGCTAATGTGGACGTAGGAGCCATCCAGCGGCAGTTGCGGGCGCACCCAGACCGCCATGACAGCACGGCGACCGGCCGCGACGGGGAGGTCGCGGGCATGCCAGTAGCCGTGGTTCTCAGGGTGCTCGCCGCGCACCCGCAGGCCGCGCTGACCGCTGCGGCATGCCGCCGCGGCGACCTCACCACGGCTGCGCGCGCCGCCGCCCGGCTCCCAGGTGCTGTACTGCCAGACCATCGGGTCGACTTCGAAGGACGGATCCGGCGCCAGGTTGACGGTCCCGCCGCCCTCCTGAGCGAGCGCGGCCCCGGCGATGATCCCGCAGAGCACCCCGAAGCGGAGGGCGTGACCGACCTTCTTCATGGCATCCTCATACTCTTCACGCAGGCCACGATCGCCTCATCACCAGGCTCGCGATCGCAACCGCAGCCCGACATCGACACCGAAAGATCACCGTGCCGACGCCACTGCAGCCCACTCGCCGGCGCGGGCGCTGGATGGAACACGACGAAGCACCGCGTGGTGCCGCCACCCTGCGGGCCTCCGGTCTGGCGCCCTGAAAGGGCATCATCCGTCAGCCCAGGGCAACGCCCTGGGAAATCGGACCGTTCCGCATTGCAGGCTGGAAGTCTGCGACACGCCGGCACACCAACGGCCACACCAGTGCGAACGCGCCGACGCCGGGCTGCTCCGAGAGCGCGTCAGCGTTCACCCGGCCACCCTCGTATGAGACACCGCGTCGTTGTGCTGTCGATGCCGTTGCGGCTCGTGGACGCATGCGCGTCTGTGGACACTCGCGCTCCACACCGGTGGCGAGCGATCTCTCGCCTTGTTCTATCCGGCGCCCCAGGCCGGTGACTCCGCTGAAGGGGTGCCAGAACCGGACGTTGCGCGCTGCCACCAGGGCTGTTTGAAAGTCCGGTTCTGGCACCCCTCCAGGGTGCATGGCGTGCAATCCGCGTTTCCG
>JAAYZO010000196.1 GCA_012514865.1 Lentisphaerota bacterium
GGGCACGACCTGGCATGAGGGCGTCGCGGTGCCGCCGCAGGCTCCCGGCGCCCTCGGCGAGCGCTACCTCGCAGGCATTGCGACGGGTCTGGACGGCCTGCGCAGCCAGGAGGACCGCCTCGTCGCCGCCGGCGCCGTCGTGCGCGCGGCCTGGTCCGGCGGGCGGAGCGTCTTCCACGCCAACCTCGGGCACTTCGAGCCCGCGCGCCTCCTCGACGCCGAGCCGCCGCGGGCGCTGCGGGTCCTGACCGGGAAGGACCTCGCCGCCGATCTGCGCGGCGCCGGCCAGGCCGGCGATGCTCTCCTGGCGGTCTGGTATACCGAGATGCCGACGGCGCTCCTGCAGGCCGCGCGCGAGAGGGGACTGCGCTCGGTGTGCATCCTGGGCCGGAATCCCGACGACGCCGCGCGCGATCCGGCCCTGGCCGATGTCCTGCTCGATGCGCAGTGGTCCATCGGCGACGCCCTGCTCGAGGTCCCGGGCTATGACGTGCGCATCCTGCCGCCGTCCGGGGTACTGAATGCGGCGCTGTTCTACGCGGCCATGGCCGCGGCGGCGGCGCCCTGAGTCTGCCGTGCCGCGGGCGCGACGGCGCCCGGCCGGCCGTGAGTCGAGGGTGAGGTCAGTCCAAGGGCACATCCGACCATGCACGATCCCGACATCCTTCTCAGCCATCTGCCGTCCCTGTCTCTGCAGCGTCTGGGCCCGGCGGTCGAGGCGGGTCTGTACGTGACCTCGCTGCCCTGGCCGCGCGCCGCGGCGCAGCCGCTGTGTCTTGGGGGCGGCGCCACCTGGTGCCGTCCTCTCGGTCAGTGGCCGGACGCCCCGGCGGCCGCGCCGCGGCGTCTGCTGGTGGTCTCGCAGGCCGGTGCGGGCGCGGCCCCGGCGGCGCTGCGTCTGTCGTCCGGCGCCGGGGCGGCGGCGGTGGCGCCCGCGGGCGCGCCGCCGAGTGCCGAGTTCGAGCTGGTCGAGCGCTGCACTGACCCCGGCTTCATGTGGGAGCGCCACCTCCTGCGATTGCGCTGGGGCGGCCGCAGCCTCGGGCTGATGATGGGCCTGCGCCACGCCGGCGAGGTGCACTGGTGGGAGTGCTGCCGGATGGTCGTCCTCGAGGAGACGCCCGCCTGCCGCGTCGTCGAGATGGGCGGCGCCATACCGCATCGCGCCTACGGCGCCGCCGAGCGCGAGCGCTACCGCGGCTATGTCAATCCCTTCCTGCATCGCCATAACTGGCTCTACGGCACCATCGTGGCGCGCCTGCACGCCAATGGCGTCTGCGAGATCGTGGCCCGTCATGTCAACAGCAAATTCCACGACGACGGCGCCGACCTGGAGGATGTCGTGCCGGTGATCGGGGTGGTCTCCGAGGCGTCAGCGTCGGAGCTGGCGGGCCTATGCGGTCCGTGGACCGGCCAGGTCGACCGCCTGAGCCTGGGCGGCGTCGCCTTCGACCTCGCCGAGGCGGCCCGTCTGGCCACGCCCGAGAAGCCCGGCAGTATGGAGGCCGTCGACGGGCGTCTGGTCTGGCAGCCCTACGCGGGTGCCGAGATCTACAGCGGCGCCTGGGCGCGCCAGACCAGCGGTGATCCGTTCATCTGCCACGCCGAAAAGCGGCTCTTCATACGCGGCCTGGCGCGTACCGTGCGCTTCTCACTGAGCCTCTCGGAGTGCTCGCCGCGGGTGGTGCGCTACCTGGCGCCGTCGTGGTGGTACGGCCTCTGCGAGGAGTTCCACCCGGCGGCACTGCTGCCGGTGTCGAATGACTACGACCGCACCCTCGAGGACTGCCGTGCCTACGTGCGGCGCTACGAGGTCCGCGGCGGCTTCGAGGATGGCGCCCTGCCGCGCCATGGCAATGCCAAGCCCGCTCCCGACGACCACGGCCGCAGCGAGGCCGGCTGGGAGGGCGAGGCGCCGTGGGCGCAGTTCCTCCTGGCGTACCGCTTTGGCGCGGCCGAGGATTTCGACGACGCCCTGCGCTCGGCCTACCACTTCACCGACGTCGCCATCGACCACGCCGCCAAGCAGGTCCGCATGCATGGCTTCAGCCATCACGCCTTCGCGCCGCCGATGAACCGCGTCATGGGGACCCTGGCGGCCTACCTCGAGACCGGCGACGAGGCCCTCGCCGATGCCGCCCGGGCTGTGGTCGAGACGGCGCACTGGGTCCAGAAGAACGCCTGGCCGCGCAACACCGTCGGCCGCGATGGCAAGTACGTCCGCAGCGCTGCCTTCCTCTACCGCTACCTCGGCGAGGAGCACTACCGGCGCATCGCTCATGAGGGCGCCCGCATGATCGCGGCGTCACAGCGCGCCAATGGCAGCTTCGGCGACCAGTCCGGCGGCACCGGCGTGCATCAGCTCGGCGCCTACATCACCAAGCCGTGGATGGGCCTCATGGCCACCGAGGGCGTCCTGGATCTCCTCGAGATCTGCCCCGGCGATGCGGTCCTCATCGACTGCGTGCGGCGCTTCGGCGACTGGCTCATGCGGGAACGCGTCGACTGCAAGGGCACCATGGGCTGGCGCTACCAGCACGACTTCGATGGCCAGCGGCGCTACTTCGATGGGCATGGCGGCTCGTGGTGGGACCTCCCCGGCCCAAGCCAGGCCATGTGGCACCAGAACTCGCTGGGGCGCCTCCTGGGGACCTGCACGCTGCTGAGCGGCGACCCATCCTACCTAGACGCCTGGGCCGAGAGCTACGCCGCCAACCCCGGCGCCAGCGGCGACCACGGCGTCGCGACTTCGGCACACCCCATACCCTGGCTTCAGGACCGCCTCTGGAACGCCACCCTGAGCGCCGACGGCATCGCCGTCGCGCCGCTGCACTTCGGGCCGCGCACGCCTGAGCGTGCACGGCTGCAGACGCCCGAGGGCACGATCGACCTCGCCTGGCGGCCCGACGGCACCATCGCGGGAGCCGCTCAGGGGCCCGGCGGACGCCTGGCGGTGCGGTAACGGCGCGTCACGTCATTCTCCGCCGGCAGGATGCCATAGAGCTCCGGCCGGCGGGCCTTGAAGATCATCTCGCGCCAGCCCGGGCGCTGCTCGGGCAGGTCGCCGGTGTAGTAGGCCGGGATGCCGCGCTCACCGGGCGGGTGCTGCTTCTCCTGCCGGCCGGCGTAGTAGACCCGGCGCTGCGTGAGGTCGATATCGACGTGCGTCAGCATGGCCTGGTTGAAGTGCGAGGCGGCGACGATCTGGCCATAGGGGTCGATGACCAGGCTGCGCAGCGACGAGTCTGACGACGGCCAGTGGGCGCAGGCGATCCAGACGCCGTTGTCCGCGGCGCGGGCGCGCAGGAGTGTCTCGTTGGTGCGGCCGCTGGCGCCCCACATCTGACTGCCGTCGATGATGATCTCGGCGCCCAGGAGAGCCAGGACGCGGTCGAATTCCATGAGGTACAGATCGCCGCACTCGTGCGAGGCGACCCGGCCGAAGTCGGTGTCGAAGACCTTGATTTCGGGGAAGCCCTTGGGCCAGTACAGCGGCTGGCCGTAGATCTCGCGGCCGGCCCGGTCCCAGACCCGCATGATGCTGATCTGCTGGTCGTCGCCAATGCCGCCGATGGCGATGTAAGAGCCCATCGCCTTGGCCTTCGCGGCGACGGTCTGCATGACCTCGCGCGTCGTCGCGTCCACCGATGAGGTGCTCTGCTCGGAGAGCACGACGAGGTCCGGCTGCAGCGCCGCCGCCTCGTCGAGGAGCCGCAGCATGCCCTCGGGGACCTTGCCGCGCACCCAGGCCTGCTCGCGCGGGAAGGTCCCGACCACCAGGCGGCAGGTGCGCTTGGCGTAGGTCGGCAGGACCGGCGCCCGCCAGGGCTCGGCGATGGGCTTGAAGGCGGTGCGGTCGCCGAAGTTGTTGACGTAGAAGATGGCCTCGGCCTCGGTGACGTCGGGCAGGTAGACGTCGAGCTTGCGCTTGTCGAGGTCGACCCGGGCGGTGGCGATGCCGTCCTCATAACCGGTATCGGCGATAGGGGTCCCGACGCGGTTGAGGACCATGCTGCGGCCCCAGGCGGCGCCCTGCATGCCGCTGGCGTGGGAGTGGGTGATGTAGGCGCGCGGGTCGGCGTACATGGCGGTGACCATGTGGGCATGGGCATCGAGGCAGCGCGCCATGAGCATCGGCTCCCAGGCGCTGTGATCGCGCAGGCGTTCGGGGTAGTGGTGCCAGACGAGGACGTCGGCGCCCTTGAGGCTGAGGACCTGGTGGATCTCGGGGAGGTAGATGTCGGTGCCGATGGTCAGGCCGATGCGGCCGAAGTCGGTCTCGAACACCGGCAGGTCGTTGCCCAGGGAGATGGCGCCGTCGTCGGCGAGGGCATGTGCCTTGCGGTAGATGCCGACGCGGGCGCCCTGGCGGTCGAAGAGGACGGCGCTGTGGTAGGTGAGGTCGCCATCGGTCTCGGTCATGGCCAGGGCCAGGTAGCAGCGCCGCTCGCGCGCGAAGCCAGCGACGTCGGCGAGGTCGGCGTCGGCACGGGCACTGGCGAAGCTGAGGTAGGGCAGGTGCGGCAGCACGACCAGATCCGCACCGGCCGGCGTGCGGGCCAGCGCCGCCATGACGGCCGCGCGGTTCTCATACGCGGGGCCGTTGAGGAGGCAGTGCGTGGCCAGGGTCACGACGCGCTCCGCCGCCAAGGGCTGCCCGAGCGCGGGGAGGAGACCCATGGCGAGGATACCGACTCGATGCACCGTCATCGGCGTGGACTCCTTCGTCTGGAAGGTCCGGGGCAGGGGAATCGCGGCACGTTCACCATACGGCCCGTTGCGGGCGATGCAAGGCCGCCGCGGCTCAGAGGAGGGAGACTGCAGGACGCCGGAGGGAGGGCAAACGCCCAACGCTGAACGCCGAACGCTCAACGTCCAACACCGGACGCCGGAGGCCCGAGGCCCGAGGGAGGGCAAACGCCCAACGCCCAACGCTGAACGCTCAACGCCCAACGCTGAACGCTCAACGTCCAACGCTGAACGCTCAACGCCCAACGCTGAACGCTCAACGCCCAACGCTGAACGCTCAACGCCCAACGCTGAACGCTCAACGCTCAACGCCCAACGCTCA
>JAAYZO010000197.1 GCA_012514865.1 Lentisphaerota bacterium
CACCGCCTGGTGGTGCCGCGTCGTCACCTCGATGACACCGGCCGACACGATGGCGGCCAGGCGCGAGCCCGGCTCGACCGACACCGCGTGCAGGCGGTCGCCGGTCTCGGGGGCGCGATGCTCGATCGGCGAGCCGCGGTCGGGCACATGCTGCAGCAGGCTCCCGCCATGGGCCACATTGAGTTCCTGAATGCCCAGGCAGATCCCCAGGATGGGCAGACCCGGGCAGGCCAGCGCGGCCTCGAGGAGGCCCATGTCCCAGGCGTCGCGGCGCGGATCGAGCGGCTCACTGGCGGGGTGCGGCGCCTGGCCGTAGCGCGCCGGCAGCAGGTCGCGACCGCCGCTGAAGAGGATGCCGTCGAGACGCCGGCAGAGTGCCGCGAGGGCCTCCGGGGGTGCACCGATCAGCGGCGGCAGGACCACCGGGACGCCGCCGGACTGGGCGACGGCGTCGATGTAGCCGCGGCCGCACTGGGCCATGCCGTCGTAGAGGCCCGCGCCGGTGGTGTTGGCGGTGATGCCGATCAGGGGTCCGAGTCTCATAGGTTCTCTCTGCGGAAGGGCCGGGCGGAGTTCACGCCTCGGCCTGTCGGCGTATCTCCAGGAGGCCCTTCATGACCCCGGCGTGGTCGAAGGTGGTCCGCGGCCTGCCGAAGCTGTCGTGCAGGTCGAGGTAGAGGGCGTAGAGGCGCTGGTAGACGGCCGCGGCGGCCGGGTCTGGGCGGTAGACCCGCTCCTGGAAGGCGCAGGCGGCCTCCTGGCCCTGGGCCACCGATGCGTAGCCGCCGGCGGCGGTTCCGGCGGCGACGGCGCCCATGATGGCCGCGCCGAGGGCGCAGGTCTGCGTCGAGGCGCTCAGGCGCATCGGGCGTCCGAGGACATCGGCGTAGATCTGCATGAACAGCGGGTTCTTCTCGGCGATGCCGCCGCAGGCGACGACGTCCTCGACGCCGACGCCATGGCTCTCGAGCTGGTCGAGGATGCGGCGCGCCCCGAAGGCGGTGGCCTCGATGAGGGCGCGGTAGATGTCGGCCTGGGAGGTATGCAGGGTCATGCCGACGAGGAGGCCGGTCAGGCGGGCATCGGCCAGGATCGAGCGGTTGCCGTTGTGCCAGTCGAGTGCCAGGAGGCCGCTCTGGCCGGGCCGGAGGGCCGCCGCGGCCGCGCTGAGGCGGCCGTGCAGGGCCGCCTCGCCGCGGCAGATCTCGGTGACGAACCAGTGCATGATATCGCCCACGGCGCACTGGCCGGCCTCGATGCCGAGGCAGTCGGGCAGGACGGACCCGGGGACGATGCCGCAGACGCCGGGTATCTCCGGCGGCGCGGCCCCAGGCGGCGCCACCAGGATGTCGCAGGCGCTGGTGCCGATGATGGCCACCATCCGGCCGGGCGCGACGCCGGCGCCGACAGCGCCGAGGTGGGCATCGATGCCGCCGACGGCGATGGGCAGGCCCGCCGGCAGCCCGAGGGCCGCGGCCCAGGACGCGGTCAGGCGCCCGGCGACCTGGTCGGCCGGCACCGCCTGGCGCGGCAGGCGTTCGCGCAGGGCGGCCATCTCCGGGCTCAGGGCGGCAAGGAACTCGGCATCCGGGTAGCCGCCCCAGGCGTCGTTGTACATCGCCTTATGGCCGGCGGCACAGATGCCGGCGCGCACGGCGCGGCTGTCCTGGACGCCGGCGAGCGCCGCCGGTATGAAGTCAGCGAACTCCAGCCAGGCGTGGGCCGCGGCGAAGACAGCCGGGGCGACGCGCTGGCAGTGCCAGATCTTGCTGAAGAACCACTCCGGTGAGCAGGCGCCGCCGCACTGCGCCAGGTAGCGCGGCCGGCGTTCGCGGGCCAGGGCCGTGATCGCCTCGGCCTCGTCGATGGCGGTGTGGTCCTTCCACATCCACGCCTGCGCGTCGAGGTCGCCGGCAAAGTGCGGATCGGCGGCCAGCGGGCGACACTGCGCATCGACGGGTATCGGCGTCGAGCTGGTGGCATCGACGCCGATGCCGATGACCGCCTCCGGACGGAAATCGCGCCGGCTGGCGGCCGCGGCGGCGAGGGCGGCGGGCACGACGTGACGCAGGCCCTCGAGGTAGTCGAGGGGATTCTGCCGCGCCAGATGCGGCCGACGCGGGTCGGTCAGGACACCCGCCTCGCCGCTGCGGTAGGACCACACCCCCGAGCCGGCCTCGCGGCCGTCCCGGCAGTCGACCACCACCGCACGCACCGAGGTGCTGCCGAAGTCCAGGCCCATGGCGAAGGCGGGTGCGCTGTTCATGTCGGGGAAGCTCCAGCCTGTCGAAGACGCCGACCGCGCCGGCGGCCCTGCCGGCGGCCGCGGACCACGGCGCCAATATGATCCGGCGCCGTCATCGGGCAAGGCCCCCGCCCCCGCCACTGCGCAAAAACTGCCGCGGGTGCCATGACAGCGGGCCTTCGCGTACCTATAGTGCGGGTATGAGCACAGTACTAAGGAAACCGGGATTCCATGGAAGAACATGTCTGGGATTTGGCACCATCTGATGCAGACCGCGTACAGGACCTGATCGACAGCGCCGACATCTCTCGGCCCACGGCGCTGGTCCTGGCCGCGCGCGGCATCACGCGTGACGGTGTGGAGGCGTTCCTGCGTCCGGCGCTCTCGCACCTCGTGGACCCGTATGCACTCCCGGGAGCCCGCCAGGCCGCCGAGCGGCTCTGGGGGGCCATCCTCAAGGGCGACCGCATCCTCATCCACGGCGACTACGACACCGACGGCATCACCGCCGCCGCGCTGATGGCCTGGGTGCTCCGGCAGAATGGCGCCGACGTCGAGTGCTACCTGCCGCACCGCATCGATGACGGCTACGGCCTGACCGCCGAGTCGATCGAGAAAGCCTGCGCCGACCACTGCCGGCTGCTCCTGACCGTCGACTGCGGCATCACCAGCTACGACGCCATCCGCGCCGCGCGCGACCACGGCCTCGACATCATCGTCACCGACCACCACATGCCGGGCAATGAGCCGCTGGCGGCGCATACCATCGTCGACCCGAAGCTGCCCGGAGCGCCGGCGACCATCCAGGACCTGGCCGGCGTCGGGGTCGCCTTCAAGGTCTGCCACGCCTTCGTCAAGTACGGCCGCCAGAACGGCTTCGGCGGTGAAGACACCGATCTGAAGCAGGGCCTCGACCTGGTGGCGCTGGGCACCGTGGCCGACATCGTGCCGCTGCTGCACGAGAACCGCCTGCTGGTCCGACATGGCCTCGATGTGCTGGCCCGCCAGCAGCGCCCGGGCATCCACGCCCTCTGCGAGATCGCCAACATCCGCGACGAACTCAGCACCGCCGACATCACCTACCGCCTGGCACCGCGTCTCAACGCCACCGGCCGCATGGGCGACCCGATCGACAGCCTGCGGCTGCTCGAGTCCGACAGCATGGTCTCGGCCTTCAACCTCGCCCGCAGCCTCGACGAACACAACCGCCAACGCCAGCTCATCGAGGAGGAGGTCGTCCAGAGTGCCGATGCCCAGATCGCGGCCCTCTACGACCTGAGCAGGAACCGCGCCATCGTCGTCTGGAACGAGTCGTGGCACCAGGGCGTCGTCGGCATCGTGGCCTCACGCCTGACCCGGCGCTACCACCGCCCGTCGGTGGTCCTGACCCGCGACGCCAACGGCCAGTACACCGGCTCGGCGCGCAGCATCCGCCGCGTCAACCTGGTCGAGATCCTCGAGCACTGCCGCGGCTCGCTGGTGCGCTATGGCGGCCATGCCATGGCGGCCGGGCTGTCCCTGGAGCCCGCGATGCTGCCGAGCTTCTGCCAGGAGTTCGAGAGTGCCGTCAGCCAGATCCTCGGGGTCGATGCCATGCGGCCTCTGCTTGACATCGCCGGAGAGGTCCAGTTCGACGAACTGAAAGGGCAGTTCTTCGAAGAGCTGAGCCTCCTGCAGCCCTTCGGCCACAGCAACCCGGAGCCGGTCTTCATCACCCGTCAGGTCACCCCCGAGCGCTGCAGCCGCATCGGCGCCGACCGCCTGCACACGCGCGGCCAGCTGCGCGACGCGTCGGGCGTGCGGCTGCCATTCATCGCCTTCGGGCGGACGCCGGAGGCGATGCCCGAGCCGCCATGGGATGTGGTCTACACGCCGCAGATGAACCGCTACAACGGCACGGAGTACCCGCAGCTCCGGCTCCTGGACGTCCACCGCGCCGAGGGCTGACGGGCTCAGCCTGACCACTTCACGCGCCGCACGGCGGCCCGTGAACAGACCACCCTTCGGGCTTCGACGCGAGGCACGTGCGGCCTCTTGCTCAGGGCTAACCTTGAGCAGGCGGCGCACCGCGACGCGCGTCGAAACCTGTGCCGCGGTACAGTGCGGCGCAAGTGGATTGTGAGCGAAGCATCCGCGCTTCGCGAACAATCCAGGTTCGGCGCCGCCCCTGTCGGGCGCATCCGGCAATCGGAGCGTCCGTCACTGGCAGGCAACGGCCCGTGGAGGAGGATCCGTCAGTGCGGGTCGTCCGGCCAGCCGCCGGAGCCGTGCAGGTTGTTCAGGACGTACCACACGGTGGACTTGAAGCCCTGCACGTGGCCATCGCCGAAGAGGACATTGCCATAGCCGTCGTGATTGGCGGTGGCGATGCGGTCGGCCATGAGGCCGGTGTCGGCGCGGCAGGTCCCCTCGGTGAAGCCGGCCTTGTAGAGGTAGTCGAGGGCCG
>JAAYZO010000198.1 GCA_012514865.1 Lentisphaerota bacterium
TCGGGGTTCGTCGTTCCGGGGGTCGGGCTGTCGCGCGACCCCCGGCTACGGTCTGTGACCCCTCCGGAGTCGGCTTCGGGAAGCGCGGAGTGGGAGGACGAGGACGAGCGGGAGGACGAGGACGAGGGGAAGGGGGAGGACGAGGATCAGGACTAGGATTAGGACAATGACCGGAGGGCCGGCCTCCCCGCCCTCCCCCGACCGCCCCTTCCTTCGGGCGATCGACGGCGAAGCCGCGGATCGCCCCATATCGATCTTCTGGCGCAGGCCGCCGGCGGCCCGCGGCAGAAAATCGATCAGGCCAGGTCGTAGAGCAGCAGCTCGCAGGGCAGGTCGCCGTTGCGCAGGGCGTGCCGCCGGCTTGGCCGCAGCGGCATCGCCCGCTCGATTAGCGGGCTGCCCGCCAGGACCGCCAGGCGCCAGCCGCTCAGGCGCGACAGGGCCGTCCCCATCTCCTGGTACAGCCGTGGGTCGGCCTCGAGGCGCTCGCCGTAGGGCGGGTTGACCACCAGCAGCCGCGGCGGGCCGCCGTCGGGACGGAGGTCACGTATCGCCGCCTGGCGGAAGCGCAGGCGAAGGCCGGCCTGGCGGGCGTTGCGGCGGGCGACCTCGAGGACCGCCTCGTCGATGTCCATCGCCGTGATGCCCGGATGCTGGCCGTGCGCACTCGCCCGCAACTCACCGCGCAGGCTCGCCAGGGTCGCGGCCGCGGTCGCGTCGAAGCTCGCCCAGCGCTCGAAGCCGAAGCGTTCGCGGAAGAGCCCCGGGGCGACATTGCCGGCCCAGAGCGCCGCCTCGATCGGGAAAGTCCCCGAGCCGCACATCGGGTCGACCAGGCCCTGCTCCCGATCCCACCCGGAGAGGCGCAGAATCGCCGCTGCCAGAGTCTCCTTCAAGGGCGCCTCACCGGCGCCAAGGCGATAGCCGCGGCGGAAGAGCGCCTCGCCGGAGAGGTCGAGGTAGAGGGTAGCGCGGTCCTGATTCAGATAGAGAAAGACGCGCACATCCGGCTCGTCGCGGGCCACATCCGGGCGCTGGCCACAGCGGTCGCGGAGCTGATCGACGATCGCATCCTTGACGCGCAACGCCGCAAACCCGGAGTGCGTGATGGCGCTGGACTGCACGAAGGCCGACACCGCCAGGGTATGCCGCGGGCTCAGACAGCACGTCCAGTCCACCGCCCGGACCGCCTCGTAGAGCGCCTCCGGGCCGGCCGCCGGGAAACGCCCGAGGACCGCCATGATGCGCTGGGCCGTGCGGCACTGCAGGCAGGCGCGCCAGCCTTCGGGCCAGTCACCAAAGAATGGCACCCCGCCGCGGTTGAGCCGGACACTCCGGAAGCCCAGCTCGCTGAGTTCGTCCCGGACCGCCTCTTCGGTGCCGGGTGCAGCCGAGGCGTAGAACTCGATCAGTTCAGGGTTCTGGCCTTGCGGACCCATTCGAGCTCCTTGGTCAGACCGATCTGGCCGCGCTGATAGCGCTGCCGCAGACGCAACTCCAGGCCATCCCACTGCGCCGGAGTGGGCCGGCGGTCGTAGTCCCATGCCTCCGCGTCAGCACGCTGGAACTGCCACTTGACCTCGTGGGCGTGGATGGTCACCCGGATATCGAGGTTGACGCCATCGTCTTCGCGTTCTGTCCAGCAAATCTGCCGCCTCATGGTCTGGCCTCTGTCTTGGAGCCCTTGCGGGCGGCGTCGATGGCCGCCGCGATATCGTCCGGCGTGAAGCGCTCGGTCAGGGTCGTGACCAGGACACCGGACCGCGAGTAGAAGCGGAACTGCGGCAGGCGCGTCAGGCCGTACCGCCGCGCCAGCGGCGCATCCAGGCCTGTGATGGTCACGCCGTGGTAGA
>JAAYZO010000199.1 GCA_012514865.1 Lentisphaerota bacterium
CATGGCCGCAGCCGGCGCCGGCGCGCACCGGCACCATCGCCTGCCACGCCGTGCGGATGGCCTCGAGCGTCTGGGGCACGATGTCCTTGCAGACGACCCCGTGGCAATGGCTGGCATTGACGACCAGACGGGCCTCGGCGAGGCCGGGCTCGGCGCCGACCGCGGCGCGGAGCCGCTCGAGGAAGTCGTTGGGTATGCGGCCAATCTCGCCGAGGGCGACGGCGTCGACCGTGACCAGCACCACCACCGTCGCGCCCTGGCGCAGGACCAGGGCTTTGGACAGGAGCGGGTCGTTCACCGGCCCGGCCTCGTAGTCGGTGATGTCGGCACGGCCGATGCCGGCCCAGAGGCCATCGGCGGCGGCGCACGCGGTCGGTACACTCGCGCGGGTGGTGCTGGCAGCCGGCGCTGCTGACATAGACTGCTTCACGGAGTGTCCCTCTGCTGCTTCCTGTAACGCACCGACGGGGGCTCGCGGTCGTCGACGGTGTTCCTGTCGCACTGCCGCCAGGCTGTCCCGGAGGCCGCCAGGCGGGCCCGTTGCGGAGAGGAACTGGCGGCTCTCCGAAGGCCGCCGCGGCTCACGGGCACTGGCGCGCCCGTGTCCGCTCGCCCTCCAGAAGACGCCGTGCGGGTCTCTCGCCTTGAGCCGTTCGGCCTGGGTGCCAGCGGCCTGGTCGCCCTTGAGTGTATCCTCGCGCCAGGCCGCGTCAAGCCGCGCCGCCGCGTCCTGTCGGCGTGGCGGCGTCAGCGCAGGGTGTAGAAGGCGATGCCGAGGGGCGGCAGGGCGATGCGGCGCACCTGCGGCCCGAGGGCGGTATCGGCGGCCATGCCGCCGTCGTCGTAGGCGCGTTCGAGGGCCTTTCCCGGGGCCAGGGCAGGGTCGATCCAGAAGACCAGCTCGACAGTCTGTCGGCTCATGTTGGTCCAGAGCACGCCGAGGCTGCCGTCGGCGGCCTGCCAGGTCGAGCCGACGGCGGCGGGCAGGGTGACGCGGTGGTCGAGGCGGAGGAACTCGTTCGTGGTGATCGTCGGCAGGGCGCCATCGACGAAGGGCGGCCGGAGCATTCGCCCGACGCAGAGGAAGGCCGGGAAGCGCTGCCGTACGACGGTGGCGCGTCTGAGGTAGTCGAGGTGTTCGGCGTAGTGCGGCTTGTCGGCGTGCTGTGCGCCGATGGCGCCGGTCCAGACGCGTCCGATCTGGTTGCCCATGGCGAGCTGCCAGCCGATGCGCATGGCGGGTATCGGGTCGGACGGGTCCTTGGCGACGAGCAGGGCCGTGCGGCCGTAGGCGGTGACGTAGTCGTGGTAGACGGCGGCGAACAGCGGCACGGCGCCCGGCCAGATCTCGTAGTGGATGAGCTTGTTCGAGACGATGTCGTTGAAGCACTCGGCGTTGCCCTCGCCGCAGAGGACGACGTCGGGACGGGCTTCGCGGGCAGCGCGGTAGATACGCTCGACGCGGTCATACTCGGCCTGGACCATATCGCGGGTCACGCCGCGGGGGTGGCCATGGTCGGGGTGGTGGCAGCCCTGCCAGTTGGGGTGTCCGCCGAACTGCGCCTCGGCGCCCTGGTCGAGGTAGATGCCCATCGGTGCGTAGCGCTGCGTCAGCTCCCGGCAGGCCCTGGTGAGGTAGTCCTGCCAGAAGGCGGTCTGGACGCAGGGGTGGGCGGCGTGGCCTTCGTGGAAGGTCTCGCCGCTCTGGCGGCGCATGAGCCACGGCGTGACCTCGTCGCCCTCGCCGTCATTCCAGAGGCGCGTGTTCATATAAGGAAAGACGGCCATCTTCTGTGCCTGGAGGCCGGCGACGATGGCCTCGAAGCCGGGCGGGCCCTCGGGGCGGGCCGGGAAGGCATAGCCGGTGGTGTCGGGGCGTTTCTCCCAGGCCGACCAGAAGTACCACTGGATGCCGAGGGTGCCGGCGAGGGCCTCGCGCATCGGCGCCAGGAGCGGCAACACCGTCTCCTGGTCGGCCTTGCGGACGTCGGCGCGGATCATCGCGGTCATCTCCTTGAGCCAGGTCGGGACATCCTCGCGGCCGGCGAGGGGGCCGGGTCGGGACCACCGTGCCGTGACGGCCCACTGGCGGTAGAGCTGGGTGGCGTCGTACCAGTCGCCGGTGAAGCCGCCGAGGACGACCGGGTAGGGCGGCCGGTGCGCGAGGCCGGGCCGGGCGCTGTCGTCGGGGTGGTGGGCGATCTCGAAGAGCAGGGCGCCGCGGCGGGACTGCGGCGTGCAGAAGATGAGTTTGGGGTAGAGCGCGTCGTCGTGGGTGGCCAGATAGAGCCCGGCGCCGGGGCGGACATCCGGGTAGTAAGCGTCGCCGGTCTTCTCGTAGTAGGCCGCGAGCTGCATCTGGCCGCGTCCGCCGGGGTAGGGCAGCCCATGCGGTCGGGCCGCGCCGAAGCCGCCGAAGTCGACCTGTCCGGGCGGGGTCTCGATGGCGACATTGTCGGTCGTGATGTCGGTGTTGATCTGCGGGCCGGCCTTGTCGAGGCCCCAGGCGATCGGGTTGCGCAGGCTGCGGCCCTCGGCGGGCGCCAGGATGATGGTGTCATCCTCGCCGCTGTCGCCGATGACGCCGAGTTCGAGGGTGGGGAAGCAGGTCTGGAGGATGCCGAAGGTGGTGCTGTGGTAGGTCACCTCGATGCGCCAGTCGTCGAGGCCGCCGGTGGCGGCGCCGGGTCGGCAGCGGACGACGACGTCGATCGTGCTCTGGTCGGGCAGGGCGACCCCCTGCCAGGTGAGGGTCCAGAGGCCGTCTTCGGCGCGGGCCTCGCGGTGCTCTGCCGGGGTGGTGTTGCTGACGCTGATCTGAGCGGCCGGGTCGGCCGGGTTGGCCGTGAGGGCGATGCTCCAGAGCCGGGCGGCGTCGGCGCGGTCGGGGACGCGCAGGAAGGCGCGGTCGAGGCCGATGTGGCGCAGTCCGACCAGGCCCATGCCCTCGTCTGGCGCGCTCAGGCGGTACTCCAGCGTCGGCGAACGCCAGCGCAGGGTGCCCAGATGCACCGGCGGCGGCACTGCGACGCTCAGCGGTCGGTCGAGCCAGTCGGCCTGGGCACCCGTGCCGCTGCGGCCGGCCCGGACCGCGATCGCCAGACGGCCCCCCGCGGCCAGCCCGATGGCGTCGAGCGGCACGCCCGTCTCGAAGGCGTGGATGGCCTCCTGCTGCTCGACCCGCGGCAGGCCGCGGTTGCCGCTGACGTTGCCGACGAGGACCGCCTCCTCGGCCGCCCGCGAGTTCCCGTACCACGGGTCGCCGCCGCGATAGAGGGTGCCCTCCGAGCTGGTGCGGGTGCTGACGCGGCGCGACGACACCAGGGCGAACTCGGCGCCGATCTCCCGGCCTTCGGGGCCGACGCGGAAGCCGGTGGCGGCATCGTGGTCGGTGTCGAGGTAGACTACGACCTGCTCGACGCGGTTCGAGTTGCCGTAGAAGTCGCCGTTTCCGCGGTCGAGTTCGACGAGGAGGTAGAGCCAGCTTGGGTCGTGGTGGACGGCCACCGCAGCCAGGTCGTGGTGGCCGTGGAGGTCATCGCCGACCGGGTCGGCATGACGGTCGACGCCCGCCCAGTCGTTGAGCTGTCCATCGAGCTGAATGCGTGTCTCGGCGGCCCGCGTCAGACCCGTGGTGAGGGCCAGGGCGAGGAGCACGACGGTGCCGGCGATGCCGCCGCGCCAGGTCCGGCGCGGCGTTGCCGCGGGCTGGCCCGGGGCGTCCTGGCGCTGCCGCGGCTGCTCGTTCCGGGTGCTGTTCATGCGAGTCATCCTCTTCTGTGCCGATCCTGCCGGGCTGGCTGCGGCGCTCAGGCGGGATGGGCGCTGCGCAGCCAGTCGACGAGGCGCTGCAGGCCCTCCTCGGGGC
>JAAYZO010000200.1 GCA_012514865.1 Lentisphaerota bacterium
TCCACTTGCCCTGGAGATTCGGCGGCAGGTCGCCCTTCAGGGTGCAGGCCTGCAGCAGGTAGCGCCCGTACTCGAAGTAGAGCGCCGGCAGAGTCGGGTCCGGCTCGCCGGCGCGGGCGCGGCGCAGACGCTCGTCGGTGGGGAGATCCAAGGCGGCCTGCCACAGCGACAGCATCGGCCGCCCGCCGATGCTGTACCACTGCTGGCAGTGCTGCGCGAGGATCTTCTCCCAGGCCATGTCGTGACCCCACTGGGAGGCGCACTGATCGGACAGGCTGGCGGTGTCAGCCGAGGTCCCGATGGAAACCGCCACCACCGCATCGGTGACGCCCGACAGCCAGAGGTCGCCTTCACGGATGCTCATGTCACCGTCGCAGAAGACCACGTCGGCCTCGACCCGGAAGGCCAGCCCGCCGCGGAAGATGCCCTCGAGCCTGAGGCCGTCCGGCTCGGCCCAGCGCTTCACCGAGCAGCGCGGGTCCTCGCGGCGGTCGAGGCTGAGGCGGCCGTTGGCGCGGCGGCTGAAGCTCAGGTGCATCAGCAGGCAGTCCCCTTCGCCGGCGTCGGCGATGACCTCACGACAGCAGATCAGCTTGCCAACCCGGTAGGAGACGCTCGCCACGCCCCGGCCGAGGTCCAGCTCGCGCCGGTAGGCGGTCCAGCGGTCGCTGTGCTCCGGCCGGAAGGTCAGATCGCCGGCCGGCTGGTACGGGTCCACCCGCGACGGACGCTTCTCCGGATGGCCCCCACCGCCGCCGCCGAAGGCCCAGTCGCCCTGGCGGGTGCCCTCGGCCAGATCGCCGGCCAGGAGCAGCTCGCGGACCGCCGCCAGGCGGTCGGCCGAGGCGTCGCACTCGCGCTGGCGGTTGCAGCCGCGCCAGAGCCACTCGTGATTCAGCGCCAGCCGCTCACAGCACGGATCCCCGAGGACCATCGCCGCCAGACGGCCGTTGCCCACCGGCAGCCCCGCCATGTACTCGCGCGCCGGAGTCTTGTACCAAAGTTTGGGCATGATGCCGTCCTCCTCAGTGTCCCGCCAGCTCGTCACGGCGGATGATCTCGTCCTGGGCCGCCGGGGTCATATCGACGAAGGCGGCGCTGTAGCCGGTGATGCGCACCATCAGGTCGCGATGCGCCTCCGGGCAGGCCTGTGCCGCCCGCAGGGTGGCGGTGTCGACCATGGAGAGCTGCGCCTGCAGGCCGCCGCCCTCGAAGTACGTCCAGAGGGCGTCCGCCAGAGCCCGCCGGCCGCGCTCGCCGCGGAAGGCCGCCGGCGACAGGCGCAGGTTCAGCGCCCCGGAGTGACAGCGGTCCAGCGGCAGACTCGACAGGCTCTGCAGGATGGCCGTCAGGCCGGCGCCGGCCACGCCGCGCGATGGGGAGCTGTTCTCGCTGAGCGGCTCGCCGGCATGGCGGCCGTCGGGGGTGGCGCCGGTCTGGCGGCCGCTGCTCAGGTGCGTGGTGTCGGTCTCGAGGCTCCGGAAGAGCAGCACCGCCTCCGCCCCCGGCCCCGCCGCCGCGATCTCGTCGAGGATGTCGTGCAGCGCCCCCAGCACGCGCGCCCCGAGGGCATCGACACGCGCGTCGTGGCAGCCGAACTTGGGCGCACGTCGGCAGTGCTGCCGCAGGGCCTCGGCGCCGGCGAAGTCCTGCCGCAACGCCGCCAGCAGACCCGGCAGACTCACCCGGTCCTGACGGAAGACCACCTCGTCGATCGCCGCCAGGCTGTCGATCAGGGTCGCCACGCTGCCGAAGGTCGTCACCATGGTCAGATGCTCGACGCCGCCATGGCGTTTGTCACAGCCGCGCTCGGACGGACCGCGCAGGAAGAGGTCGTCCACCGCCAGCAGACCCGGCGCCGCCGCCCGCGCCGCGGCGCACCACTCGCGAAAGGCCGCCACCTCGGCGGCGAGGTGGCGGCGGTAGGCCGCGTAGAACGCCGACAGGACCTCGTCGAGAGAGGACGCGCCCGGGCATGCCGCGAGGGCCTCCAGGAGGGTCCGCGGCAGGACGTGCAGGTGGCTTCGGCCCGAGACCTGGCTCGGCGGCAGATCCGGCCAGTTGCAGCCGTGCAGGGTGTACTCGCGGGCCTGCGCACGGCCGAAGCCGAGACGCTCGAAGGCCGGTATCATGGCGCTGTCGCCATAGACCATCAGGCTGGCGCCATCCCGCAGCAGGCCCGTCGCCAGGCGCCAGGTGCTCGCCGACAGGCCCGGCCACCAGCGCAGCACCACACACGGATTCTCAAAACGCGGTACCAGGCGCTCGAGGAACAGGTCGGTCAGGTCCGTGACGTCGGGTCGAGCGGGGTCGCGCTCGCCGCCGAGGATGAGGTACTGCGGCGCGTCGTAGCAGAGGTTCCGGTCCCAGCCCGTGCACGACGCGCCGCCGGCGCTCATCTGGTGCTCGCCGCGGCCGAGGAGGAGGTTGTTCCGGCAGTGGAAGTCCTCGATCAGCGCCCCGGCCTCCTCACGGCTCAGCCGCCCGGCCTCGAGGTCGCGGCGGTAGTACGGCCACAGCCACTGGTCGAGGCGACCGAAGCCGAGGGTCGGGTTGCGGCAGACCATAGTGCAGTAGACAAACCCGACCGTCCAGACGAGCTGGAGGGCTTCGTGAAAGGTCTCCGGCGGGCGCTCGGCAATCGCCCGCGCCGCCGCGGCCGGGGCCGCCAGGCCGGACGCATCCGCCGCCGCGGCGCAGCGCCGGGCGTAGTCCTGGAAGGCCCGCCCCACCCCCGCCATGCCCTCGAGGAAGACCACCCGCGGACTCGCCGGGTCGGCCGCGCCCAAGGCCGCGCGCGTCGCCTCGGCCCGCGCGATCAGCCCCGGCAGCCCAAGCGCCAGGAGGCCCTCCCAGTCGAAGGTCTCGTGACCGCTGTCAGGAAAGCCCGGCGGCACCGGCGCGCCCCAGGCGGCAAGGACAGCCCGGAACGACGCCTCCTCGGCGGCGTCAGGGACCGCCTCCGGCATGCGCCCGAGCAGGAGGTCGTAAGGCCGCACCGGGATCTCGATGTGCCGCACGACATGGCCCAGAATCCGCGCCAGGCGCAGCGGCTGCGGCAACGCCTCGCAGGCGCGCCAGGCCTCATGCGACAGGAACAGGCGCTGCAACGCCGTCGAACGCGGCGACTTGCCGCGCAGGTCCGCCAGCGCCTCGAGCACTCGGGGATGCGTCTCCATAGCAGCCGCGAATGTAAGCGGCCAGGCGACCGCCTTCAAAGGCAAGCAACGCCCCCGCGGCCCTGCCGTCCCCGGGCCGGGTGCCGGGCGCCGGCCGGAAAGGGACTCAAGCGACCCAAGGGACTCCAGGATGGGGTCACCGCCGAGCCTCGTGTCGGCAAGGCCTCCTGGTGTCCCCGGTGTCCCCCGCCCACGCCGGCGTTCGGCGTTGGGCGTTCAGCGTTGGGCGTTGGGCGTTGGGCGTTCGGCGTTCGGCGTTGCCTCCCTGGTGTCCCTGGTGTCCCTGGTGTCCCTGGTGTCCCTGGTGTCCCCCGCCTGCCCCGCACGCCTCCCGGCGGCGGCCTACTCCCCCGGCAGCCCCGGGCGGACCTTCAGGACCTCGTCGCGCTTCGAGCACACCGACCCTGGCTCGGCGCCGCGCGGCTTGCTGATGAACTTGGCTCTGGTGCAGAGCACCGCCACCACGCCGGCGGTGCGCGCCTTGCTATGCCAGGCCGCGATGGCGGCGGCGGCGCGCAGGGCCTCGCGATCCGGCTCGGCGTCCTCACGCCAGCGCAGCAGGACGTGGCTGCCGGGCATGCCGTGGACATGGAACCACCAGTCGTTCGGATGGGCATAGCGGAGCGAGAGGAGGTCGTTGTCGGCGTCAGTCTTGCCGGCAAGGACCTCCCAGCCACCGGGGAGGGTGTAAGCCCAGCAGCGTGGCTCGGGCGGGGGTTTGCGCATAGGTGCGGACCTCAGGCTGAAATGCGATGGCGGCGCCATGCCGCGGCGCCCTGTCACCATGGCGGCTGCCGGGCACCTCTGCAAGCCCACGCCCGCAAGGTGGCCCGCGGCGCCGTCCGTGGCCCCCCCGGGCGCCGTCCACGCCGCCGGGCAGAGCCGAGCCGACGCTCGGCGCTCCCAGGCCGACGACGCCCGGAAAGGGACCCAAGCGACCCAAGGGACTCAAGGGACTCCAGGATGGGATCACCCCAGAGCCTCGTGCCGGCAAGGCCTCCTGGTGTCCCCGGTGTCCCCCGCCCACGCCGGCGTTCGGCGTTCAGCGTTGGGCGTTGGGCGTTCGGCGTTGGGCGTTCGGCGTTGGGCGTTGGGCGTTCAGCGTTGGGCGTTCGGCGTTGGGCGTTGGGCGTTCAGCGTTGGGCGTTGCCTCCTGGTGTCCCTGGTGTCCCCCGCTGCCGCCTGGCGCCGCCGGCGCCGGCGCGGTACGTTGTCCGGCGTACGCGGCAGTCGTCCGAAATCCCGTGGAGGCCTCCGGTCATGCTCACCGAACCCGTGAATTTCGCCGTCGTCGGCTGTGGCGCTCTGGCGCGCGGCCAGCACATCCCGAACATCGCGCGCTCGAAGCGCGCCGTGCTGCACACCTGCTGCGACCTCTCCGAGGCAGCCCTGGCCGAGTGCGCCCGCACCTGGGGCGCCCTGCACACGAGCACGAGCTGGGAGGCGACCCTGCGCAACCCCGAGGTGCAGGCGATCTGCCTGGCCACCACCGAGAAGCTGCGCCTGCCGGTGATCGCCCTGGCCGCCGATCTGGGCAAGCCGATCTACGTCGAGAAGCCGATCGCCACCGAGCTGCCCATCCTCTACGCTATCCAGAAGGTGGTCAACCAGAGCGGCATTCCCTTCTGCGCCGGCCATAACCGCCGCAACAGCCCCGCCATGATCGACGCCCAGCGCCTCTTCCGCGACCACATGACGCACCCAGCCCCCTGCCCGTGGCGCTGGAACCGCGAGCCCGAGGACCGCCCGGCACTGCCCAACGACGGCACCGCCTCGTTCAACGTCCGCATCAACGACGACTGGTACTCGTGGAAGAGCTGGGTCTTCGACAAGACCCAGGCGCCGCATGGGCCGATGCTCTTCGAGATGACCCACTTCACCGACCTCTGCAACTGGTTCATGGGCAGCAAGCCGACCGAGGTCGTGGCCCTCGAGACCGGCATGCTCAACCACGCCATCATCGTGCGCTACTGCGGCGGCGAGCTGGCCACCCTGAACCTCTGCGCCAATGGCACCTTCGGCTACCCCAAGGAGCTCTACGAGGCCATGGGCAACGGCGGCATCGTCGTCATCGACCACATGTGCGAGATCCGCACCGCCGGCATTGCCGGGGCACCGGCACGCAAGACCTACCCCTTCCTCAACGACCGCCACCCGCACGTCGGCACCGAGGGCGGCCTCCCCGGCTGGCTCGCCAAGAAACGCGCCGCCTGCGACGAGGCCGCCGCCAGCGGCAACCCCATGCAGCAGTTCACCGCCGAGCCCGATAAGGGCCACGCCCATGCCATCGAGCGCTTCATCGACCAGATCTGCCACGGCGGACCGGTCGTCTGCGGCATGGACGACGCCGTCATGGCCACCCGCGTCGCCTTCGCCGCCATTCGCTCCGCCCAGGAACACCGCATCGTCAGCCTCGACGAGGTCTGAGGACGCAGACCACCCCGGCGGCCGCGCTGTCGTGGCGGCTGTGCCAGCCGCGCTGTCGTGGCGGCTGTGCCAGCCGCTCTCGTATGAGACATCGCGTCGTTGTGCTGTCGATGCCGTTGCGGCTCGTGGACGCATTCGCGTCTGTGGACACTCGCGCTCCACGCCGATGGCGAGCGATGTCTCGTCTTCCCCATGCCCGGCACGCCTGGCTGCGCTTTTGTCATTGATGAATGACAGTGCGGCGCCTACATTAA
>JAAYZO010000201.1 GCA_012514865.1 Lentisphaerota bacterium
ACGGCCCCGCAGTACATCCGTGCGCACGGCGAGATTGCCGACTGCGCCTTGCGCTACCACCCGCGCATGCAGCAGGCCCAGGCCGAGCAGTCGCGTCGCCGGTCCGAGCTGGAGGCGCGCGGGGTGCAGTGCACCGGGGCGCTGGGTTTGGGTGTCGGCCTGGGCGTGCCCGCCGGCAGCCAGTTGCACAACGTCGTCCTCTGGGACTACACCCGGCTGCCGCGGCCGCTGCTCTACGCCGATGCCATCTTCGTCGGCGACGACGTCCCGCCGGCGCGGCCGGTGGACGCCTCGCGGCAGCCCGACCCCCGCGTTTTCGTCTCGCTGGACATGGATCCGGCGGAGACGCGGGTGACGCCGTTGCAGAAGCAGGGCAGCGGCCGGCGCTACTGCCGTCTGGACGACGGCCGTCAGTCATGGATCTGGTGTGCCTACAACCCGGACCGTCGTGAGAATGCCGGCTTTGCGGCCTGTGCCGACTTCCTGCGCCGGCTGAATGTGCACGTGCCGGCGGTCCACCTGCATCTGGGTGACGCCTGCGAGCTGGTCTCGCGCGATCTCGGCCAGGACGTACTGGTGCGGGCCGAGGGTGCCCAGACGACGGTCGACTGCCTGTTCCAGGTCGTGCGGCAGATCGCCCGGCTGCATGTGCTCGGCGACCAGGCCGCGCGGCTCGAGGAGCTGCCCCTGCAGCGCGGCTTCACGAAGGGCCTCTACGACTGGGAACGCGACTACTTCCGCGAGCACATCCTCGGCGGTCTGCTGGGGCGGCCGGACCTCTGGGGGCTGGCCGCCAGCGACTACTGCGCCCTGCGCGACACGCTCCTGCGGCAGCCCCTGGTGCCGGTGCATCGCGATCTGCAGAGCGCCAACATCATGATCGTCGAGGGCGAGGCCTACCTCATCGATTTCCAGGGCATGCGCCTCGGCTGTGCCGCCTACGACCTCGGGTCGCTCCTCTACGACTCCTACCAGGAGAAGGTGATCACGCCCGAGCTGCGCCGGCAGGTCTGGCGGCAGTACTGCGCTGAGGTCAGGCATCTGGGCGGCACGCCGCCGCCCGACCGGCTGCTGCAGACGGCGGCGATACAGCGGCTGCTGCAGGCTCTCGGTGCCTACGGCAAGCTCTGGATCCGCGACGGCCTGGACTGGTACCGGCAGTTTGTCCTGCCCGGCTTCCGGCTGATGCTGGCGGCCACCGAGTAGGTCAACGCCTTCCCCGGCATCCAGAGCATGGCGCGCCAGGCGATGCGGCTGGCGGGTGAGAAGCTGGGGCGATGTCCGGTCGAGCCGTGAGCCGTGGCGCGGGGCGCGGCGCGGCCAGAGGGCATGCGACAGGTCTCGATCGCGCGCGTGAGCGGTCAGTCCTGGGGGAGGTCGCCGAGGGCGATGCCGCGGCGTTCGAGGAGGGAGCTCTCGAGGCGGTAGAGCGTGGTCAGGGCGTGGAGGAGGTTGACGACGGCCTCGACCTCGACGATCTGGCTGGCGAGGAGGTCGCGCTGGGCCTGGGCCACGAGGAAGGACGTCGACTTGCCGAC
>JAAYZO010000026.1 GCA_012514865.1 Lentisphaerota bacterium
GGACACGCTCGGCAAAGAGGCTGGGATTGGCCGCCTCCGGGTAGCCATAGTACTTCAGCGAATCCGGTGTGGGTGTAGGCCAGATGATGCTGGTATTGCCCTGGTGGCCCGGCTGCAGCCGCCACGTGCGCCAGTCCGTGGGCAGGGGCTTGACCGGCGTGGCCTGCAGGCCGAACGCCAGCTTCCAGGGGGCGGGCAGCGTCTGGCCTTTGGCGAGGATGTTGAGGCGCAGGGTCACCGTATCGCCGTCGCGAAGGACCTGCACGGCATCGGGCGACTGCCCGTTGGGCCACATCTCGTCGCTCTCGCAGAACCAGAAGAGCCCGCGGTCGTTGTTACCCAGCCAGTAGTATGGGATGAAGGCGTCCTGATCGATGACGCCCTGTCCGGCGGGCAGCAGGCCCGTGACTTTGCTCGTATCCCAGTCGGCGCCGTAGCGATGGCGGTATCTGGCGATCTCGGGACGGAGAGGGATGTCGAGGGTCAGACTCTCCAACGGACCGCGCGGCGTACCGGTCATTTCGAACCAGGCCAGGCCATCGTACTCGATGGTCGTCGTTACCCGCGGCCAGGCGTCGGGACTGTGCACCACGGTCGCGCGGGTGCCGGCAGGACTGACCGTCACGTCCACGGGCAGGACCCGGTGCACCTTCTCGCCAGTTCGCAGCCGCACCGGCCCTGCCAGCAGGGGTTTCCCTCCGGAGGTGATCTGCTTCACCAGGTCCGAGCCCTGTGAGAAGTCGTAGTCACGCCCCCAGACACTCACGATGCCACCGTCCACTTCCACCGGCGTCCACGGCGGCAGGACCCTGTCCTCCAGCCCCAGCGTGTTCCCCTTCCAGGCCGTCATGTCCGGCACGTCCAGGGGTCGCCGCAGTTCGAAGGCCTGCCGGCCCTGCTGCAGCATCTGCGCCACGACCTCGAGCTGCGCGGGTTTGGTGACGTCCACTGACAGGACGACGCGCACGTCCCCGTCCGCGACCTCACGCTCGGGGACATCGCCCAGGGGCTGCCCCTTGGCCACGATTCCCAGCTTCGCCCGCAGGTGCTCGTCTGGCACGTCGGCTCCGCCCGTGGTCAGCGTGACCGCGAGTTCATGCCTGACAGGGTCCATCTCGGTCTTTATCTGCGCGTCGTCGGCGTTGAGCGGGGCGATGAAGTCGAGGTTGCCCTGGGCGTGGGCCGCGATATGTGCCGGCGACAGGGCGCGGTCGTAGATCCGGACCTCGTCGATGAGGGAACTGGTGGTGCGCTCGATGTGCCATGGGTGGTCGCCGATGCGGAAGGTGTCGCCCAGAGTCAGGGGCAGTTCACCCGCGGTGGGCATGGCCGTGCCAGGCTTGCCATCCACGTAGACGCGGACGCCGTGCCTGGACCAGGTGCCGGCGATGTGATGCCATTCGCCGGGCTTCCAGTCCAGCCTGACTCTGCTGCTCGCGTAGGGGCCTTTGAGGCTGGGGCAGGTCAGCATCAACAGGTCGCTTCCCTGGTAGTACTTGTACAGATAGAGCGAGCCTTCGCCACGCGTGTCGAAGAAGGTGTGGAAGAACTCCTCCGCCGGGGCCCAGTCCAGCGGCTGGACCCACATCTCGACCGTACCCGCGTCGCGCCTGAGCAGGGCGGCGGAGTAGTCCACATAGCCGGTCGGAGGGCCGGACTTGAGGGCCTGGCCGCTCCTGCCGGGAACCAGCACCGGCTTCCCGACCGGCGTGCCCACCAGCGGCCCGGCGGCCGTGATGCCGTCGAAGTCCCGGTCGAAGCTGATGGTGATGACGGGCCGACTCTGCGAGCGGCCCAGAGAGGCGAGAGTCAGGCCGACGAGCAGGATGAGCAACCGCATGGCATTGACCTGTGTATGAGGTGGCCCATGGATACCGGCCCGCGGCGACCGCCATCCCGACGGTCGGCCTGGGCACGGAGCACCGGCGACGATTCCGCTGCCGTGCCGCCGTGCTCCCCTACGATCGTGCAATCATGGGCTCGCGGCAAGCTGTCGCAAGGGCCGCCGCCTGCAAACGGCACCAGGGAAGGCAGGAAACACGAGGGACAAGAGGATGAAGACGCTGAACGCTCAACGTTGACGTGAGCGGGAGTCGACAGGTATCGATAGGTATCGACAGGTATCGACAGGGATCGATGGGAATGAGAACGCCCAACGCTCAACGCTCAACGCTCAACGCTTAACGTCCAACGGCGGAGGGGGAGGAACGCCCAACGCTGAATCGACTCAGAAAAGGCTTATTGCGTATCGTCCTCGTCCTCGTCCTCGTCGTCGTCCCTCGTCGTCGAAGTTGAGCTCAAACTCTATCGAGTACGAGGACGAGGACCGCTGCGCTGAGGACGATGACGGTTTCTTGGAGCGGACTCAACGCTCAAC
>JAAYZO010000027.1 GCA_012514865.1 Lentisphaerota bacterium
TCTCGATCATGCCGCCCGGGAAGGTGTATTTTTCCCACGGTTTGCGCCAGGAGAGATGACGGTCGAAACGGTAGACGCCGGCCGCGCCGGGGATCTGCCGCAGGCGCTGGTAGACGCGGTACGGCACGCCGGTGCCGCCCATGCCCGGCTCCCAGTTGTTGACCCCACCGATGGTGGAAGTCCCGCCCAGCATGGATTCTTTTTCAATCAGGATCACGGACGAACCCAAATGCGCGGCAGACCATGCCGCCGCGAATCCGGCGCTGCCGCCGCCGATGACGGCGATAGCGGCGGACAACGGGGCCGGAGGCTCGGCGAGGCACGCGAATGCGGTCAAGAGCAGTAGGCAGGCGATCTTTGAGGTTTTCAGCATAATAGTTACCGGATTTGCAGCGAAGTGCCTAAGGAGGACAAGACCGCCACCACCTGGTTGTTTCTGATCTGCAAGCTGCTTTTGAACTTCGGTGGGACATCAGTCAGCGACCAGTCCGCCAGCAGGGTGTCGGCGCTTGTGGCGTCCATGTTAGTGAAGGAGATCAGCGCATAAACGCCTGCGCTCAGGCCTGCTGCATCAGCCAGCCGCAGGCTGCCTGAGCCTGTGACCGTGAGTGTGTCAACCGCGAGGGTGTTGCCAGCGGTAAACGACAGGGTACCGCCTGCGAGCGTAAGGCCGCCGCCGAAGCCGGAGACATCGTCCAGCGCAATCATGCCGTCACCAACGCAGACCAATGTTCCGCTGCCGCTCAGCGTGCCGACATCCAAGGCCTCGCCGTCCGCCACCGAGACTTCAGCATGGCCGGAGACTTTGAAAGACGCGACTGTTTGCGAGGCCGGGAAGTTGATGAATGAGTTGGTCAGATTCAAGCCGCCGGTCAAGGTGTCGGTGGATGCCAGCGTGACCGGCACACTCGACCCCAGCGTCAGCGCCCCTGTGCCAGAGACCGAGGCAAGCGTCACCGGTACCGCGCCGTCAACACGCAGCTCGCCGCCTGCGGCAGAAGTCGCGACAGAAGGCAGGGTGAGATCAGATCCCGGGGCTGAGTAGCCAGCGGATAGCGTGCCGAACCACTTCCAGTTCAGGTAGGCCTGGGTATCCATGCTCTCGCGTTCGGTCAGCTTGCGGTTGTAGATGATGACTTCGGCGAGCTGCAGGCCGCCCGTGCGGTTGGCGCGGTTTTCCGGATCGGTGTAGAGGTAGGCTTCGCAGGCGAAGGAGTTGGCGCTGCTCGATCCCTCCAGCACCTGGCCCAAAAGCGCGAAGCTGTTGAGCGTGACCGGATACATGCCGGGGTTGATGCGCAGGCCGTTCAGGTAGCAGTTGCCGGTGCGCACGTTCATTTGACCGGTCGGATTCCACACGAAGGGCGTGCCCAGGCGCGTGAAGTGGCTGCGTACCCCGAACATAGGCAGGTAAGTCCCGATCGGGGCGCTCAGCGAGTTCTTAAGATTCATGACCAGAAAGAGCGAGCGGATCACGATATTGGTGTCCCATGCCAGGAATTTCTTAGATCCGATCGCGCCGAAATCGATGACCGGCAGACCGTTCAGGGCGTTCTCGGTGACGGTCGGGCCAAAGCCGCTGTAGCTGAAGGCGTAGCGGCTGCCGCCGGAGGCATCGTTCCAGCGCGTGACCTCGCTGCCGCTGAGCGTGACATTCGTCGAGGCGTCGAGGTGCAGCGTGGCATCAGGGGCTGGAGCCAGTGGCGCCTGATACGCCGAGAGCTGGAGCGAGCCGCCGGAAAGGTAGACGCTGCCCGCCACGCCCGCATTCAGGGCCGTAACCGCTGTGCCTGCTGGCACATTGAGCGTGGCGGACCCCGCTACCGTGAGCACGTCCGCCGCGATTGCCTGAGCGCCGGTCGCGCGCAA
>JAAYZO010000202.1 GCA_012514865.1 Lentisphaerota bacterium
AGGAGGAGGAGGAGGAGGAGGAGGAGGGACGAGGAGCGAGGACGAGGGCGACGAGGAGCGAGGACGAGGGCGAGGAGGGACGAGGACGAGGACGAGGACGAGGAGGGGGACGAGGACGAGGGCGACGAGGAGGGGGCAGGAGCGGCGCGAAGTCAGGCGCGCCGCCGAAGGTCCTCCATCGGTTCTCGCTTGCGCTGAGGCCTTCTTGGCGTGCAGGAAGCACCGCACAGGCCTTGATGAGGGCGTCCATTGGCGGCTCGCCCATCCCACGGGGATGCGGAAGGCGGATCTGCCGCAAAGAAGCGCAAGAACCGCAAGAGGGAGGTGGAAAACGCTTCCACTCACCCCCAGCCTGGATTATTCGCGAAGCGCGGGTGCTTCGCTCACAATCCACGTGCGCCGCACGACGCCGCGGCGCACGTTTCGACGCGCGTCGCGTCGCGCCGCTTGCTCAAGGCTGGCCCTGAGCAAGAGGCCGCAAGTGCCTCGCGTCGATGCCCGAAGGGTGACCTGTTCAAGAGCCGCCGTGCGGCGCGTGAATAGGTCAGGCCAGTCTTCCTTTGCGCCTTTTGCGCCTTTTGCGCCTTTTTGCGGCCTCCTCTCTCTGACCTCTGATCTCTTGGGTTGTGGGCAAGGACCGTCCTGGGCAGGTCCACGGACGGCGCGGTGGACTACGTGGCGCAGGCCGGTATCTCCGGCGCGGTGGGCCCACTTACGCAAGGCGGCAGCCGGATGCGCAGGAGATTCCGCCTTGGTGGGCGGCTGGGGGCACCACGGCTCGCGGGCGCGTTCGCGCCTGTGGCCGCTCGCCCTCCAGCCGGGGCCGGATCGGTGTTCCGGCGGGGCTCACCCAGGTCTCACTCGTCGGCGGCTTCGGGGGCCGCATCGGCGGCGTCATCGCTCGGGCGGCTGCCGGCGGCGGTACCGATCTTGACGGCGCCGGTGGCGAGGCGTTCGCGGATGGCGGCGAGGAGGCGATTCTGGAGTTCGGGGTCAGCGTCGAGGGCCTGTTTGGTCTGTTCGCGGCCCTGCCCGACCTGGCTATCCTGGAAGCTGAACCACGAGCCGCGTTTCTCGATGAGTTTCATTTCGAGGGCGACGTCGAGGATGGACCCCGAGCGGGAGATGCCCTCGGAGTACATGATATCGAACTCAGCGCTCATGAAGGGCGGCGCCATCTTGTTCTTGACGACCTTGACGCGGACGCGGCTGCCGAGGGGCTGTCCATCGGAGGCCTTGATGGTGGAGATGCGGCGTATGTCGAGGCGCTGGGAGGCGTAGAACTTGAGGGCGCGGCCGCCGGTGGTGGTTTCCGGGCTGCCGAACATGACGCCGATCTTCTCGCGGATCTGGTTGGTGAAGATGACGCAGGTGCGGCTGCGGCTGATGGCGGCGGTGAGTTTGCGCAGGGCCTGCGACATCAGGCGGGCCTGGAGGCCGACGTGGCTATCGCCCATCTGGCCTTCGATTTCGGCGCGGGGGACGAGGGCGGCGACGGAGTCGACGACGAGGACGTCGATGGCGTTGCTGCGGACGAGGGTCTCGGCGATGTTGAGGGCATCCTCACCGCAGTCCGGCTGCGAGACGAGCAGGTCCTCGATAGCGACGCCGATGATACGGGCGTAGGCGGGGTCGAGGGCGTGTTCGGTGTCGACGAAGGCGCAGATGCCGCCGGCCTTCTGGGCGTTGGCGATGACGTGGAGGCAGAGGGTGGTCTTGCCGGAGGATTCCGGCCCGAAGATCTCGATGATGCGTCCGCGCGGCACGCCGCCGATACCGAGGGCGATATCGAGGGCGAGGGCGCCGGTGCTGATGGTGGCGACCTCTTCGTGGGAGGCATCGCCGAGGCGTCGGATGGTGCCCTTGCCGAACTCCTTGTCGATCTGGCCGATGGCGAGGGCGATGTTGCGGTCGCGGGCCTCTTTGAAACTCGGACTGATTTCTTTGCTCATCCCTGGCTCCTTTCTCTGTGGTATACCATGGTCATCGGCACGGCGTTTGGCAACTCGGTCGGCCCGGCTGGCCGGGCGGTTCATGCGGTCCGGGCGGCGGGTGTGGGCGGATGGGTCAGGAGGGCCTCCCGCAGGGAGACGAAGGCGATGGCGACGGTGCGTTCGCGGACGCTGTGTCGGGAGCCGGGCAGATCGAGGCGGATGACCTTGCTGTGACCGGGGACGGCGACGCCGAGGAAGACCGTCCCGACGGGCTTGTCGGGGGTGCCGCCGCCGGGTCCGGCGACGCCGCTGACGGCGACAGCGGCGTCGGCGTGATAGCGCCGGGTCAGGCTGTCGAGCATGGCGCTGACGACGGGCTGGCTGACGGCGCCGTGGCGGCGCAGGAGGTCGGCGTCGACGTCGAGGAAGCGTTCCTTCCAGTCATTGGCATAGGCGACGACGGCGCCGGTGAACCACTCGGAGGATCCGGGCAGGTCGGTGACGGCAGCGGCGACGAGGCCGCCGGTGCAGGACTCGGCGGTGGCGAGGTGGAGGCCGCGTTGGCGGAGGATCCTGCCGACGTGTTCGGCGGGGCTGGCGCAGTCGGCCGGCAGGGCGTGCGATTGGAAGGCCTGTCGCAGGCGCTGTTCGGCCTGGTTGAGGAGGTCGGGGTGGAGCGGGTCGGTGAGGCGGACGGTGACACAGCCGGGCTTGGCGCAGTAGGCCAGTCCGAGGGGCGGGAGATCGCGGAGGGCGGCGAGGGTGGTAGCCTCGACGTTGGACTCGGCGACGCCGGCGACGCGGACGACGCGGGGCGCCGCGAGGGCGGCGGGGAGGCGTGCGCGCAGGCGTGGCACGACCTGGTCATCGACCATAGGGATGAATTCGCTGGGGGGTCCGGGGAGGAGCACGACGGCGCGGCCTTCATCGAGATCGCACCAGAGTCCGGGGGCGGTGCCGTTGGGGTTGGGGAGGACGCTGGCGCCTTCGGGGACGAGGGCCTGGA
>JAAYZO010000203.1 GCA_012514865.1 Lentisphaerota bacterium
AAGGAAGGAAGGAAGGAAGGAAGGAAGGAAGGAAGGGTGTCAGTGCGGCGACGGGAAAGGGCGTGGACGAGCGCCCAGCGCCGAACGCCGAACGCCGGAGCCGAACGCCGGAGCCGGCAAGGCCCGTCCGTGTCCGTCCGTGTAGGTCCGTGTCCGTCCGTGTCCCGAGCCACAGGGCCGCGTTCTCCGCGGCCCTCCGCGGCCCTGGGAGCGCCCGTGGCGAGGGGCCGCTGCAGCCGGGCTCAGACGCGGGTGCGCTTCCAGCGTCCGGTCTCGAACCATGCCGCAATCAGGACGCCATGCAGGACCGTAGCCGCGGCGATGGCCCACCAGATGCCGTCGGTGGGCGTGGCCATCCGCCCCGGCAGGGTCAGGGCGAGGGGCACCTGCAGGCCCCACAGGCTGAGGACGGTGAAGATCATCGGCGCCATGGTGTCGCCGGCGCCGTTGAGAGCCCGGCCCAGCACGATCGCCAGGGCGGCGAAGACGTAGAACGGCGACACCGTGCGCAGGTACACCGCGCCGATGCCGATGACCTCCGGATCGGCGTTGAAGACCCGTATCAGCGGCCCGGCCAGGAGGGCAAAGAAGGCAGCCGCGGCGACCATCAGGACCACGTCCAGGCCGGCCGCCAGCCAGGCGGCGCGGCGGGCCCGGCCGGGTCGCCCGGCGCCGAGGTTCTGGCCGACCATGGTGGCGGCGGCACCCCCGAGGGCGAAGGCCGGCATGAGGGTGATCATGTGGAAGCGCAGGCCGATGCCGTAGGCCGCCACCGCCACCGTGCCGCAGGTCGCCACAATCCGCATCAGCACCAGGCTCATCAGGCTGCGCGACAGGGCCTGGCCAGAGCCGGGGATGCCGATGCGCAGGATGCGCCAGGCCAGAGCGGTGTCGGGTCGGAGCAGCTCCAGGCGCAGGTGAATCCGCACGCGGCCGGTCAGGAGCGCGACCAGCGACAGCGTCGCCGCCACCGCCTGTGACAGCACCGTCGCCAGCGCGGCGCCCTGGACGCCCAGCGCCGGGAAGGGCCCCGGACCGAAGATCAGGAGCGGATCCAGGACGACGTTGAGCAGATTTGCCACCGCCATGATCAGCATCGGGGTGACCGTATCACCGGCGCCCTGCAGCACGGCGTTGCCCATGAACAGCGCGAAGGACGTCACCGATCCGACCATGGAGATACGCAGGTAGGCAATGCCGTCCGGGAGCACCTCGGGACCGGCTCCGAGGAGCCTGAAGAGGAGCGGCGTCCCGAACCACCCGGCCACCGCCGAGATCAGGCCAAGGCTCAGTGACAGCGACAGCGACTGCCCGGCCGCGGCCGCGGCCTCGTCGTAACGCTGCGCGCCCATGGCGCGTGAGACCAGCGCGACGGTACCCAGGGACATGCCCATGAGCATCGGGAAGAGCACCATGAGCAGGGTGCCGCTCATGGCCACCGCCGCCACCGCCTCGGCGCCCAGGCGGCCGACCCAGAACAGGTCGATGACACTCTGCAGGTTCTGCAGGAGCGCCGAGACCAGCATCGGGGTGCTGAGCACCACCAGAGCCCGGAAGAGCGGCCCCTGCGTCAGGAGGTCATTGTCGGCAGTCTGGATCAGGCGCCATCGCATGGCGTACGTTAGCGCTGTGCCGGCGGCAGTCCAGCCGCGGGACGGCGATCGCAGGGCTGTTTGAAAGTCCGGTTCTGGCACCCCTTCAGGGTGACCAGGTGAACGCTGACTCGATCGTCGATCAGCCCTGCGGCGATCGCAGGGCGCGGATTCCGACTGATCGACAGTGGCCGGCTCTTGCAGTTTGGGCGGACGCCATTATGGTGAATGTCAGGCTGATTCCTTCGGCGGATCCAACCGGGGCGAGAGACCCGGCCTTCCCCCAGGGGATAATCCCAGCCTGCATGCCAGAGACACGGGTGAACACGACAATCCGTACGGCGAGCCCCGCTGACGAGTCCGGCCTGGGCGAACTCGAGAGCTCCTGCTTTGACGAGGACCGACGATCGAGTCCCCGCAGTCTGAAGCGGAGCCTCTCCAGTCCGAGTCAGGTCGTCCGTGTGATTGACCGCGCTGCCGCGGGCTCCCCGGCCTCGGCCGGCCTTGCCGCCGCCGCCATCTACTGGCTCTACCCGCGGTCGTTGCGTCTCTACTCGGTGGCAGTCTGCCGTGAGAGCCGCGGTGCGGGCCTGGGCCGTCTCCTGGTCGCCGACGCCTTCCGTGAAGCCCGAGAGCGCGGCCTGTGCCGTGTCGTCCTCGAGGCCGATCAGGCGAATGCGGCGCTGGTACGCTGGTATGAATCCCAAGGCTTCGTTGTCACGAGGCAGCTCCCGTCCTACTACGCACACGGCCGACATGCCGTGCGCATGAGCTGTCCCGTGACCTGATCAGGAAGGCCGCCAGAACCGTCCGCAGGCCGGCGCCCAAAGGCCGCCGGCCGCCGAGAGGTGAGTCTGGCGCCACAGGTGGAGGATGCACTCCGCAGCCGTATGAGAAACGTCATCGTAGCCAGTCACAAGTCGCAGTGGCCCCTGAGTGTCGGGGGCGTCGATGTCATCACACCGCGTGAGTACCTCACCGGCAAGACCTATGCCGAGTGCACCAGCATGAGGGTGTTCAACCTCTGCCGGTCTTACCGCTACCAGACCATGGGGTACTACGTCTCGCTCCTGGCCGAGGCCCGCGGGCACCGCGTGATGCCCGACGTCACCACCCTGCAGGACTGCCGCTTCCAGACCCTGACCCGGGCGGTGGCTGACGACGTTGACGAGCTCATCCAGCACAGCCTGCGTCATGTCCACAGCAGCCGCTTCGAGCTGAATATCTACTTCGGCGAGGCGACGATGCCGCGCTATCGGCACCTGGCACACCGCCTCTACAGCCTCTTCGAAGCGCCGTTGCTGAAGGTGACGTTCGAGAAGGCGGAGGACTGGGCCATCCAGCAGGTCTCGCCGCTGCCGTTCACGCGAGTGCCGCCCGACGACCACCCGATGGTCCTGTCCTTTGCCGAGAAGTTCTTCTCCAAGAAGGCGTTCCGTCGCAGCCGCCAGCAGCACTACCCGTACGACCTGGCGATTCTGGCCAATCCGCAGGAGACCGCGCCGCCGTCGGACGCCGACGCTCTGCAGAAGTTCATGCAGGCGGCGAATCGTGCCGGCTTCAACGCCGAGCTGATCACCCGTGACGACTACTCGCGTCTGGCCGAGTTCGACGCCCTGTTCATCCGCGAGACGACGGCCGTGAACCACCACACCTACCGCTTCGCGCGCCGCGCCCATGCCGAGGGCCTGGTGGTCATCGACGACCCGTGGTCCATCCTGCGCTGCACCAACAAGGTCTACCTGGCCGAGATGCTGTCGCGCGCCCGCATACCCTGCCCGAAGACCGTCGTCCTGCACAGCAGCGACGGCGTGCAACGCATCGTCGATCGCTGGCAGCTCGGCTACCCGGCTGTGCTGAAACAGCCCGACAGCGCTTTCTCGCTGGGTGTCAAGAAGGTCAAGACCCCCGAGCAGTTGGCGACCGTCCTGCACGAGTTCTTCGAGACCTCGGATCTGGTCATTGCCCAGGAGTTCGTCGAGTCGCAGTTCGACTGGCGCGTCGGTGTGCTGGGCCGCAAGCCGCTCTATGCGTGCAAGTACTACATGGCGGCCGGGCACTGGCAGATCTACAACTGGCAGACGCCGACGACGGACAACGTCTCGGGACGCTACGAGACTCTGGCCGTCGAGGAGGTGCCGCCGAAGGTCCTGGAGATGGCCCTGCGCGCGGCCAACGCTGTCGGCGACGGCTTCTACGGCGTCGATCTGAAGCAGATCGGCAACCGGGTGATCGTCATCGAAGTGAATGACAACCCGAGTGTCGATGGCGATGTCGAGGACCAGGTCCTCGGCGACGAGCTCTACGACCGCATCATGCGCTTCTTCCGGCGCAAGATCGAGGAGGCACGCTCGGAGGTCTCCAACACCGAGCGCCGGCCGGCGGCACGGCATGGCCTGGCCATCGCCAGCGGCACCACCCACAGCGGCGTCACCGCCGCCGCCGAGACCGCCGTCAGCCCGGACTTCGAGCCCTCGGCCACCGCCGCGCCCGAGGCGCCGCCCCTCGCCGTCAGCCCGCGTTGACCACACCCCCGGCGCCGGGCGGCCGCACGGCCGCCCGGCAAGAGCCCGATCCGCAGCGCGCGGCCGGCCGACGGCCGGCCGCACGCCTGGATTGGGCTACAGCTCGAGGACCTGGCCCGCCTCAGGGATGATGCTCTCCAGGCCGAAGCGCTCCTTCGCCTTGGCGGCCAGGGCCGTGCGCGCTTTCTCCTCACCGTGGGTGATGACCAGCTTCGGCCGGCTTGCCGCCATGGTCCCGAGCCACTCGAGCAGCTCGGACTGCCCGGCGTGGGCGCTGAAGCCGCCGAGGGTGTAGATGCGGGCGCGCACGGCGATCTTCTCGCCGAAGATCTTGACGGTCTTGGCGCCCTCGACGAGCTGTCGACCGAGCGTCCCCTGGCCCTGGAAGCCGACGAAGATGACCGAGGTCCCCTCGCGCCAGAGGTTCTGCTTGAGGTGGTGGAGGATGCGTCCGGCCGTG
>JAAYZO010000204.1 GCA_012514865.1 Lentisphaerota bacterium
GGGTCCAGCGCGGCGGCACGGCGGTGGTTACCGGCCTGGCCGGACGCTACGACCGCTTCGGGTTCGCCCTGGGAGAACACTCGCTGATCCGTCGTGCCGGCCTGCGCGGCGTGCACCGTCGCGACCCCATGGTCTTCAACCGCTATCAGGGCAAGCCGGAGGGCCTGCGTGCGCAGGTCATCGACCTGGCGGCCGGGGTCATGCCGGAGCTGCCGCGCCAGGTCGCCGTACCCCCGACCTACCGCTTCGATGCGGTGCCCCTGAATGAGACCGTACACGAGGTGCTGGCCACCTTCGCGGACGGCGCCCCGGCCATCCTGTCCCTGCCGTCCGGCAAGGGCCGTTACCTCTGGATTGGCGTTCTGCCAGGGGCGGCCGTGGCCCAGCGGCGCATGGACGCGAACGCGATCGAGGACGACTGCCTGTCCCCGGCCGGCCTGGACCTGATTCAGGCCCTTGTCCGTCTCGGCGCCCGCGAGCCACCGCCCGTGCACGTCGAGGGCCAGGGTCTGCTCAGCTCCGCCTGGCGCCGCGATGGCAGGATCTGGATCCGCATGGTGAATGTGGGCGGCGCCATGCCACAACCGGGGCGCCGGGTGGGCGACCTCACCGTCACCTATCCCCCCCTCGAACGCATCACCCTGCATCTCCGACTTCCCGGTGTCGACACGGCAACCCTGCTGACGCCCGACGCCGAGGCGCCGCGAGGTCTCACCGTTCAGACCCGCGACGGCGTGCAGACCATCGATATCCCGGCCGGCGCGTTCCGGCGCTTCGCCGTGGTGCGGGTGGAGGTCCCACGATGACTCGACGCGCTGACACCCCTGCCGCTGTGGCCCTGCTCCTTCTCCTGGTCGTCCACGGCGCCGCCGCCGGGTTCGACGTCCACCACGACAACGGCTTCGTTCTGACGCTGGAGGGGCGACGGGCAGCCGAACAGCGCCACCCGCTGCCCTGTCCGCAGGCGCGCCTGGTTCCCGAAGAGGGCGGGATGACCCTGCTGGACGCCGCGCAGGGCGTGCGCGTCGAGGTATCCTGCACAGCGGACAGCGCCGAGTTGACCTGGTCCTACGACCTGCCCGCGCCCTCGAACGCCGAGATGACCCTGCGCTTCCCCCTGACCGAGGCGGCCACGCTGACGGTGGTGCATGGCGCGCGCGACCGTGCTCCAGCCCGGACGGTCATCCCTCCGGAGAAGCGCACCGACGAGGTCGCTCTGGGCCTGCCTCGGCTGCTGGTGGTGACGCAGCCCGACGGCAGTGGCCTGACCATCGACACCCTGCCCATGGGCGTCTGGGGCCTGGCCGGCGCCGCCCACGACGGGCAGAGCAGCGGCATGGCGGCGCGCCTCGAGCCGGACGCCGTCGTGGTGTCCTTCCGCATTGCGCCCGCGTACGAGGCCTGGCGTGCCACGCTTCGCGGCAAGGTGGTGGTGTACTCGCGGCCCCTCGAGTACGACCGTCTGCACCCCTGGCAACAGGCCAACTACCGCTACGGCTTCGAGCCCGTGCGCAAGATCGCCTTCAGTTCCGCGCCGCCGCCCAGGAAGCCGCAGGAACGGCAGCCCGTCGCGGCGGAGCCGTACACCAGCGAACGTGGCTGGGGCTGGCTCGAAGGCCAGGCCGCCGTGACCCTCGAGGCGACCGGTGTCGAGGGCGCCGTCTACGGCAGCCGCGCCACCGGCAGCGCCCCGGCCGTCTTCCGCATCGACATCCCGGCCGGCCACTACTACCTCACGTTGAACTTCGGCAGCGCCACCGCGGCGACCGGGCCGCTGACCATCCACGTGAACGGCGAGGAACGCCTGGCCGGCTTCGGCCTGGAGCCGGGCCGTTTCCGGGCCCTGCCGCTGTGGGTGACCAGCCGCGGTGACGCCATTGACATTGGATTCAGCGCGGCCGCCGGGGCGAGTTGGCAGGTCAACGCCCTGACGCTCAGTGCCATGGGAACCCTGAACGAAGACTACACCCTGACGCGCCCGTGGTGGCGCTTTGAACACTGAGCCGCCCCAGGAGGTAGCCCCATGTCACGCCTCGAGATCACGGTCGGTCCTGCCGGCGGCAGTGTCACCGGCTCCGATCACCTCGCTCTGCAGAGCGCCGTGGACTACGTCGCCGCCCGTGGCGGCGGCACGGTGCGCATCCTGCCGGGCACCTACCTGATGCGCAATGCGCTCTTCCTGCGGCGCGGGGTGCGGGTGGTGGGTTCCGGTGACGCCACCATCCTCCGCAAGTGTGACGCGGCGGTGACGCCCCTGACGGCCAACATCGACTGGTACGAGGAGTTCGTGCGGGTCCAGGATCCGTCGCCGTTCTGCGTCGGCGGCGGCATCTGGATCGAGGGCCTGTCGCCGTTCTACAAAGGCCGCAACCAGATCGCCAAACGCACCGTGGTGGCCATCGATGGCGACACCATCCATCTCGACCGGGCGGTCCGCGAGGACTACTGGCTCGACCCCGGCGCCCAGGCCAGCACCGCGTTCCCGGTGATCACCGCCGAGTATGTCGACGACGCGGCGGTGGAGTCCCTCGCCATCGACGGCAACCGCGAGCACAACCCGCATCTGGACGACAACCACGCCGGCGCCATCTTCATCCAGGACTGCGATCGTATCACGCTTCGCGGCCTGACCATCCACGACTACAACAGCGACGGCATCAGTGCCCAGATCTGCGACGATCTCGTCGTGGAGGGCTGCCGCATCAGCCGCTGTGCCGATCTGGGCATCCACCCGGGGAGCGGCTGCCAGCGTCCGCGCATGATCGGCAACACCCTGCGCGGCTGTTCCCAGGGCATCTTCTTCTGCTGGGGCGTTCGCTATGGCCTGGCCGAAGGCAACCTCATTGAGGACAGCCTCCGCTATGGCATCTCCATCGGCCATCGCGACACCGACAACATCATCCGCGGCAATACCATCCGTCGCAGTGCCGAGATCGGCGTGCTGTTCCGCACCGACCGCGGCGCGGGGCGGTCGCCCGATCGCTGCGTGCTGGAGGACAACCTGATCGAGGACAGCGGCCGGCAGGGCGACGGCGTGGCCGTGGACCTGACCGGGGTCGCCGAGGATGTCGTCATCTGCAACAACCGCCTGGTGGACACCCGGCCGCCCGACCCGGCGCGCCGCCGCATCGGCATCCGCGTCGCCGCCGGGGTGCTGCGGCCCGTCATCGAGGGCAATACCTGCCAGGGCATGGACCTGGACCAGCTCGACCTGCGTCAGGCGCCATGACGCGTCCCGCCTCGGCGCCGGCCCGGCCGCGCGGCCAGCCTCACAGGCCAGACCCGGATGGTCTCTCGCCAAGCCGCCACGATCGCCAAGGGAGAGGAAATCAGGACTGCAGACCCCGTAAAGCCTCGGGGCCATGGTACCGCCGCCGATCGTGTCAACGTCCACCAAGCCGGCATGCCGGGGTGGGGAATATCCGTCTCAGGGACGGTGCACGACGCGGAGGGCCCTCAGCCAGCCCTCGAAGTAGACCGCCGGGGCGGAGCCGTAGCCGCCGAAGAGGGTCTGGGCGTAGAGGGCGGCGAGAGGGGGCTCGCAGGCCAGCAGGTCGGAGGCCTGGCCATCGACGCTGAGGCGGAAGCCCTGCCCGGGCTCGTAGGACAGCTCCACGCGCGACCACCGCCCGGTGGGCAGAGCCAACCCTGACTCCAGCCGGCGGGCGTCCCGTCCGCGCAGGATGGCATTGACGATCAGCGTTCCGTCATTGCCCGCCTCGAGGGTGAAGGCATTCTCGGTGCGCAGGAGGATCTGCCGCCGGGTCGCCGCCGGCCAGATCCCGAGGCTGACGCGGAAGCCCGCCTGGGTCGGCACGAC
>JAAYZO010000205.1 GCA_012514865.1 Lentisphaerota bacterium
CATGATCATGGCGTGGACCTGATGCTGGACCGTATCGATGCGCACCGACCCCGAGTCCTCACTCGACATGACCCCGCCGATCAGGCTGGGGTGGACGCGGTTGCCGGCGAGGAAGCGGTTCTGGTCCTGGAGCGGCCCGCCGACCTGGCAGCGTATGAGGCGCACCAGGATGCGCTCGTTGACGCCGCGGAGGCTCTGCATGGCCGCCTCGTCGCCGCGACGGCGGGCGACGCGGTAGGCCCCCATGAGGCCCTCGATGGCGTAGGCGGTGTTGCCGCGGCGTGCCTCGACGACATGCTCGTGGATGAGCCACCAGGCCAGCGCCATGGCCGCGTCGCCGAGCATCTCGGCGCCAGGCCAGCCAGCCTCGACGTACTCGGCGAAGGCCATGCAGCCCCAGTGCGCGAAGCCCTTGGTGTCGTCCGAGGCCGGGTCCTCGGCCCAGGCCTCGACCGTGTACCGCCGCGCCAGCCGCGGCGCGATCTTCTCGAGCTTCGGGATCAGCTCGGTGCGGTTCATGTAGCGTGCCGCCTTGCAGTACAGCAGGAGTGTCTCGCCGTCGTAGTAGGCGCTGCTGGTGGCATCGCGCTGGTTCAGGCTGACAACGTAGCGCTTCCCCCAGGAGCCATCCTCGAGTTCGACGTGCTGGAGGTACTGCAGGTAGGTGTCGAGCCAGCTCTCGTAGAGGCCGCGCCCGGCGGTGGTGAGGTAGTCCTTCTGGCCGCGGCACATCTCGACGATGGCGAGCGAGAGCAGGGCGACGGTGCCGGTGCTGATCTCGTCCTCGCCGGGGTAGACCGGCCCGATGCGGCCGATGGGCAGGGCCCGGCTGACGCGGAAGAAGAAGTCCAGGCCGCGCACGGCCGCGTGGCGCGTGGCGTCGGTGTGGCGGTCGCGGTTAAGGCTGGTGAGGCCCCACAGCGCCCCCGCCTGACGGACCTGGTTGTCATCACCCGCGGCGCTGCGGCCGGCGACGTTCAGCTCGTAGTCGAAGTTGCCCTCAGGGAGCTGACGGTTGAGGTAGTAGGCGCGTGCCAGCTCGATGCTGTCGACGAGGAGCTTCCGCGTCAGGGGCGGCCCGGCCTTCTGGTCCAGCCAGTACGCCTCGGCGGCTCGGGCGCGCAGGGCCGCGGCGGCGGTGTCGGCAGTGGCCTTGACCGTGGCCTCGGCGGCCATCAGGGCAGGCGTGAAGGCCAGGCTCAGCAGGGCCAGGACAGCCCAGAGAACGAGCGGGCGCAGTCGCGGCGGCGTAGGGTGCATGGCAGCTCCTTCGGGATGGACGCGTTCCGGGCGCCTCACCGCCCGGTCTCCACGATCAGACGGCCGCCCTCGAGGCGCAGGCCCCGGAGGCCCTCCAGATGCCGCCGGACGTCGGGGTTGCGCAGGGCCTGGTCGGCGAGGTTGTAGTCGCGCAGGCGCGCCATGATGGCCGGCGGCAGCGGCTTGCCGCGCACCTCGGCGTCGACCACACGGAGGTCGAGGGCGCCATTCTCGAGGCGGAGGTCGAGGGTGAACTCGCCATTGAGGAAGCGCCCCTGGAACCCCGGGACCTGGTCAAGCGGCAGGCCGGTGCGGACCTTCAGGCGGTCGTCGACAATGCGGACCTGGGCCTTGCCGCGGGCCTCCTGAGCGGCCGGCAGGGTCGCGATCATCTGGTTGAGCTGCTCCTCGGTGAACTCGAAGCGCTCGGTGCGGCCCTCCTTGACCGCCCGCTCGAGCTGCTCGGCGGTGCGGTTGAGGCGCCGCGCCGTCGCGGCGTCGGCCTCGGCCACCGGCACGGCCTCCTGGCGGGTGTCGGCGAACTCGTCGCGCAGACTGCGGAAACGCCAGAAGAGCACCAGCGCGACGACGACCACGATCAGCACCACCGCCAGCACGGCGCCGCCAAGCACGATCAGGCAGCCCTGCCAGCGGGGCCGGCGTGCGGCGGAGGCGTGGGGCTTGGCTGCAGGCATGGCAAGGACCTTCCGGATGGGTTGATGGGGAACAGGCGGCGGTCGCCGACATCACGGCCGCCACAACGGGCGTCGCTACCATAACGGCTGGAGCCCCCGACGCAATGGCGCACCAGCCGCCGCGGCGAGCAGGCGCTTTTCGGGTCGCCCGCGAGTCGCGTTCGCACACCGCTTCGCTATAGTGTCCCGGCGCCGTTCCGTCACGGGTTCCGGCCGAACGGCGGTCTGGAAAGGGCCACCATGAGCAGCATCGAGAGGGTCGCGGCATTTCTCCGACAGCACCACCTGCGCGAGTCCGACGTCGACGTCGCCGCTGTGCAGGGTGCCTTCCTCGAGGAGATGGAGGCCGGCCTGGCCGGCCGGCCGAGTTCGCTGGCCATGATACCGGCCTACGTGACCATCGATCGGCCGGTCCCGGCCGACACCGCCGTCACCGTCATGGATGCCGGTGGCACCAACCTGCGCGTCGGTACGGTACGCTTCTCGGCTGCCGGCGTGCCCGAGATCAGCGACTTCGAACGTCGGCCGATGCCCGGCGTCGGCGCGGCGGTGTCACGCGACGAGTTCTTCGACTGCCTCGCCGAGCGCCTGCGCCCGGTAGCCAAGGCGTCGTCGCGGATCGGCTTCTGCTTCTCCTACGCCACCGAGATCAGCCCGGACTGCGATGGACGCCTGCTCTACTGGACCAAGGAGATCCAGGCACCCGATGTCGTCGGCTGCCAGATCGGCGCCGAGCTGAACCGGCGCCTCCAGGCCATGGGCTGCGGCACCCAACGCATCGTCATCCTTAACGACACCATCGCGACCCTCCTCGCCGGCAAGAGCCTCGGCGCCGCACGACGCTACGAGGACTACACCGGCGTCATCGTCGGCACCGGCTCCAATGCCGCCTACGTCGAACAGAATGCCAACATCCGCAAACTCAGCGGGCTGCCCGCCGGCGCCATGGCTGTCAACATGGAGTCGGGCGGCTTCGGCCGCTGCCCGCGCACCGACCTCGATGAGGCCTTCGATGCCACCCTGAAAGACCCGGGCACGCAGGTCCTCGAGAAGATGACCGCCGGGGGCTACCTCGGCGGCCTCGGCCTGCAGGTCCTCCGCACCGCCGCCCGCGAGGGCGTCCTCTCTCCCGCCGCCGGCGCCGTCCTAGTGTCGTGGAAGGA